>NZ_FOJJ01000041.1 GCF_900111775.1 Desulfuromonas acetexigens
TGGGAACTTACGACCCCTGATTACTCAGACGCCGCTCCCTTGAACTACCGGGGTGAACGGACAACTCCCCGGACGGGACTTTAACCCGTTTGATCCACAGTTGTTACTGCGTACGGTCGCGTCTTGCGCCGCGACAAACACACACTCATTTCATCGGGTATCCCCCGCTCTCGCCTCCCCTTCGCATAATCCCCCGAAGCGCCGCCGCGCCATCAAGACCGTCGACACCTCTTCCCGCGGGTGCTATCATCCTTGGCCGATTCGATTTCCTCCCGGAGGTCCGCCCCGTGTCCAACATCGATCCCGCCACCGAAAAACTTCTGTCATCCTTCCGCAAGCGCCCCCCCGCGGAACAGCAGCTCGCGCAGATGCTGGCCTTTTTCCTGGCGCCGGTAGCCCGTAGCAACCTCGCCGCATGCCTGACCCGGGCCGGGGTTCGGCACGACACGGGGCGCGCCATTTATGGTCCCAGCCTTCTGCCGCTCTTGCAAAACCTGAAAAAAGCCTGGCTGGTTACTGAGGTTCAGGGGGGATTTCTGCTGCGCCAGGAATTGCGGCATCCCCTGCTGCGCGAACTGGACCGGCAAGGGAAGCTCCCCGCCTTCGCCGAGGCGGTCAAGTTAAGCATCCGCAACATTTACTACAACAGCCTGGAGCATTGCCTTCAGGATCTGCAACGGGCGATCTATCTGCGCGATCTGTCGGAAGTTTCGCGGATTCTGGATTTTTACCACTCGCGCTTCGACGGTTCTCCCTATGGTCTGCTCTTCGACCGGGCGATGGACGGTGACTGGTTCAAGTCCCTCCCCCCCAACCTCTGGGCCACCATTCTGGTCGACCTGACCATGCGGGATTTCCTGCGACTGGCTCCGTCGGACGCGTTTAACATCCTCGACGCCTGTGTCGGCGACAATCCGGAAGCGCCGCTCGACGCGAAATACCATGTGGTTTTCTATAGGATCATGCGCGGCCGACTGAAAGAGGCGGAAGCGACCATCGCGCAACTGCGCTTAGAGCCCTTTACCGAACTGGCCGGGATCATCGCCCTGGCGCGGGGGCAGGTCGAGGAAGCGGTTCGCCTTTTCGAACAGGGCCTAGCGCACATCAAAAAGGAAACGGGCAAGCGCAAGGTCTTTTTCCACGGAATGCTCGGCATCTTTCACCAACTGGCGCTGCTTCGCGCCGGTCTCCCGGAGCATCTGAAGAATGCCGTCCAGTTGGCCGCCCTCGGCCTGAAACAGGATAAGGGAAACGTGCGCTTTCTCCTCGACCTGTTGAGCCACTTAGCGGAGGCGAAACAGGGGAGCAATCGCTGTGCGACGGTACTGAAGGATTTTCTGCGCCGGGAGGACAAGCTAAAACCCTTCGAACATCTCATCCGCTGCCTGGTCGCCTTTGAACTCAAGGCCGACCTGATTCCCCCTCATTGCAAGGCGCTGGCCCAGGTCGCGGAAGCCGCCCATGCCTCGGGATTTCTCTGGCTGGGGGGCGAAGCGCTGCGGCTGCTCGAAGCCTTCGAGCCGAAAGCGAAGGTTCGACCCGAGTGGGCGACGAAACTTTTCGCCGAGGAAGGGATCGCCGGTCTGACCGGAGGCGGGACGGGCGAACAGAACTGGCAGCGCTCCCTCAAGGCGCTGTTGGCTCTGGGCTCCGGCGCGACCGCCGCCGGGACATCCCCGACCGTCGCCGCCAAGACCTCGCGGCTGATCTGGCTGCTCCAGGGGAACAACCGCCAGATCGCCATCCAGCCCATCGAGCAGAAACTGGGGGCGCGGGGCTGGAGTAAGGGGCGCAACGTCGCCCTGAAACGACTGGCGGAAGAGAGCGCGAGTCTCGACTTTCTGACCCCCCAGGACCACAAGGCCATCGCCTGCATCCGCAAGGAACGAGCCTATAACTACGGCTATTATGCCCAGATGGTCTACGAGTTCGACGTTGCCAAGACCCTGCGCGCCCTGATCGATCACCCGCTGGTTTTCAACGCCGGCCACGAAGATGAGCCGCTGACCCTGGCCAAAGGGGAGTTCACCCTGGAAGTGCTGCGCGTCAAGGGAAAACTGAATGTGCGCCTGACGCCCCTGCCCGAGCCTTCGGTCAATTTCTTCTGGTACTGGGAGGGTTCGACCCGCTTGCTGCTCTTCGAGCCGACGGCGGAACAGCGCCGCATCGCCGCCATTCTCGGCGAGAAGCTGACCGTGCCCGAAGCGGGGGAAAAGGAGCTGCTCGCCGCCATCACCGCCGTTTCACCCCATGTGCTGGTCCACTCCGATCTGGCCGGGGAGAATCTCGCCGCGGAAAGCGTGGCTGCCGATGGCCGCCTGCATCTGCTGCTGCGCCCGTCGGGGGCGGGGATCAGCGTCGAGGCGCGGATTTTCCCCTTCGGCGAGCACGGCCCCCGCTTTCTCCCCGGCCAGGGGGGCGCCGTGGTGATCGCCGAAATCGAGGGGAAAAAGCGGCAATGCCGGCGGGATCAGATTCTGGAACGGCGGCGCCAAGAAACGCTGCTGCAAAGTTGGAGCGGCTTCGAGTTCCATGAAAACCACGACGGATTCTGGCGGCTGGAAGAGCCGCAAGAGGCGCTGGAACTGCTCGAAGCGCTGCACGAGATCCTGCGCGTCGAACCCGAGGTCTATGTCCTGCGCTGGCCGGAAGGGGAAAAGCTCAGGCTGCGCGGCACGGCTTCGTGGGAACGGCTGAAGCTGGCGGTGCGCTCGGGCAAGGACTGGTTCTCGCTGGAGGGGGAAGTCACCCTCGACGCGGATCAGGTGCTGTCGCTGCAACGGTTGCTGGAACTGGCAGAGCAGGAAAAAGGCCGCTTCATCCAACTGGCCGACGGCGAATTCGTCGCCCTCACCGAGGAGTTCCGCCGCCGGCTGGACGAACTGCGGCGGGTGGTGGACCGGCACGGCAAGGAGCCCCGTTTCCATCCCTTGGCGGCAACCCTGGTGAACGAGACGCTGGGCGGCGCCGGCGGCATCAAAGGGGATAAATCCTGGAAAGCGGCGCTGAAACGGTTCCGCGCGGCCGAAGCCTTGCAACCGGCGGTGCCCGCCACCTTGCGCGCCGAGCTGCGCGACTACCAGCAGGAAGGCTTCGAATGGCTCAGCCGCCTGGCCCATTGGGGGGTCGGCGCCTGTCTCGCCGACGACATGGGCCTGGGCAAGACCGTGCAGGCGCTGGCGCTGCTCATCGACCGCGCCCCAGCGGGACCGGCGCTGGTGCTGGCCCCGACCTCGGTCTGTCTCAACTGGGAAAGCGAGGCCCGCCGGTTCGCGCCGACCTTGCGGCCGCGCCTGTTCGGCGGCGGCGACCGGCAAGCTTTCGTCGAATCGCTGCAACCTTTCGATCTGGCGATTTGCAGCTACACCCTGTTTCAGCAGGAAGCCGAACGGCTAACCGGCGTCCGCTGGGAAACGGTGGTACTCGACGAAGCCCAGGCGATCAAGAATATGACCACCAAGCGCTCCCAGGCGGCGATGCAGCTCAACGCCGGGTTCCGCATCGCCACCACCGGCACCCCGGTGGAAAACCGCCTGGACGAACTCTGGAATCTCTTCCGCTTTCTCAATCCCGGCCTGCTCGGCTCGCACCAATCCTTCACCACCCGCTTCGCCAACCCCATCGAACGGGAACGGGACAAGGGGGCCCGGACCCTGCTGAAAAAACTCATCCGCCCCTTCATCCTGCGGCGCACCAAGAGCCAGGTGCTGGAGGAGTTGCCTCCGCGCACCGAAATTGTCCAGCGGGTGGAACTTTCCTCGGAAGAAGCGGCCTTTTACGAAGCGCTGCGGCGCAAGGCCCTAGAGAGCCTGGGCGAGGCTGGAGAGCAGGCCCCCGGCGAACGGCAGATCCGCATTCTCGCCGAAATCATGCGCCTGCGCCGGGCCTGCTGTCATCCGCGCTTGGTGCTGCCGGAGAGCACCCTGTCCAGCGCCAAACTCGCGGCCTTCCGGGAGATTGTCGACGAACTGCGGGCCAACGGCCACCGGGCGCTGGTCTTCAGCCAGTTTGTCTCTCATCTCGATCTGTTGCGCGAGGAACTGGATAAGGACGGCATCGTCTACCAGTATCTCGACGGCTCCACCCCGGCCAAGGAACGCCAAGCCCAGGTCGCCGCCTTTCAGGCCGGCCGGGGCGAGCTCTTTCTCATCAGCCTCAAAGCCGGTGGCGTCGGCCTCAACCTCACCGCCGCCGACTACGTCATCCACATGGACCCCTGGTGGAACCCGGCGGTGGAAGATCAGGCCTCCGACCGCGCCCACCGCATCGGCCAGCTCCGCCCGGTCACGGTCTATCGCCTGGTCGCGGCCAACACCATCGAAGAAAAGATCGTCGCCCTCCACGGCCAAAAACGCGAACTGGCCGACTCCCTGCTCGAAGGAACGGAAACGGCCCTGCGCGTTTCGGCGGAGGATCTGCTGGAGTTGTTGCGGGAGGGGGTAGAAAAATAGAGATCGCATCAGCGACCGGTTGGAACCGGTCACCGCACGCATAGAAGAGGAGATTTCTCGCTATGACCTACGAAACCCTTGAAGAGGCCTTCCTTTTTGTCAGCGCGGCACCGCACAGCGAAAACAGCGCGGTGATCAACCGTAAAACGGGGGAATTGTTCTTTGCTTCGGAGGAGATGACAGATCTTGACGAACTGCCTGAGGATGCGGACGAGAACGATGACTACATCTACATCCCCCACCAGAATGACCTCGATTTGGGCAAGCCGGTGGTGATGGACTTCGTTCGCAACCGCTGCCCGAATCTGATCGACAGGGTGCAGGCGATCTTCCGGCGTAAAGGGGCTTACGGCCGGTTCAGGGATCTGCTGATGGAGAAGAATCTGCTGGACGATTGGTACACATTCGAGCAGCAGCGAATCCGCGAGGCGTTGCTCCAATGGTGCGAAGAAAACAAAATCGTGCTCGATTGACGGTGAAAGGCAACCAGAAGTCGGGTCGGACAGATGGGGGGTTCGCGCCTTAGCTCCCCTCTCCACCATATCCAACCTCCTTGCCATGCCGGATGGCGACGATGCGGCTCACGCCTTGATACCTTGACCTCCCTCGCCGATCCATGTAGAGTTTCCGCCGTTCGGTTGTTTTTCATCCCTCTCGATTTCAATCCCGGATGCCCATGCCGCCACTGCTCGACGTTCGCAATCTGATGACTTATTTCTTCACCGCCGGCGGTTTGGTCAAGGCCGTGCGCGGGGTCGATTTCACCATCGAGACCGGGGAGACCTTGGCGCTGGTGGGGGAGTCGGGATGCGGCAAGTCGATGACCGCCCTGTCGTTACTGCGACTGGTGCCGGAGCCGGGGCGGATTGTGGAGGGGCAGATTTTCTTCGCCGGCAACGATCTGCTGCACGTCCCCGACGAGGAGATGCGCCGGGTGCGCGGCAATCAGATCGCCATGATCTTTCAGGAGCCGATGACCTCGCTCAACCCGGTGCTGCGCATCGGCGAGCAGATCGCCGAGGTGCTTCGTCTGCATAAGGGGCAATCCCCCGCCGAGGCGCTGGAGACCGCCGCCGACCTGCTGCATCAGGTGGGCATCCCTTCACCGAAACAGCGCCTCCGCGAATATCCCCATCAGCTTTCCGGCGGCATGCGCCAGCGGGTGGTGATCGCCATGGCGCTGGCATGCGACCCGCGCCTGCTCATCGCCGACGAGCCAACCACCGCCCTCGACGTCACCATCCAAGCGCAAATCATGGATCTGCTGCGACAGCTCAAGAGCGAACGGGAGATGGCGACCCTGCTCATCACCCACGATCTCGGGGTGGTGGCGGAAAACGCCGACCGGGTGGCGATCATGTACAACGGGCTGATTCTCGAATACGCCCCGGTGCGGGCCATCTTCAACGATCCCCACCATCCCTACACCAGCGGCCTGCTCGCCTGCATCCCCAAGCTCGGCGAGAAGCGCCGCCGGCTGACCACCGTCAACAATCAGGGCGGCGGCGGCAACGGCGCCCTTTCTTTTCTCGACCGCTGCCCGCCGGAGTATGCGCCGCGCCAGGGGCATCTGCCCCGGTTGCGGGAAACGTCGCCGGGGCACCTGGTCCGCTGCTGGGAGGACTGACATGGAACCTCTGCTCGAAGTCCGCAATCTCAGCAAGGCTTTTCGTTCAGGCGGCGGGCTGCCCGGCGCGCCGTCACGCCGATTGCAGGCGGTCGACCGGGTTTCCTTTACCCTGTTCAAGGGGGAGACATTGGGATTGGTGGGGGAATCGGGCTGCGGCAAGTCGACCGCCGGGCGGCTGATTCTGCGCCTGCTGGAGGCCGATGAAGGACAGGTGCTCTTTCGCGGGCAGGATCTGCTGAAGCTCTCCCCCGGCCGGATGCGCCCCCTGCGCCGGGATTTGCAGATGATCTTCCAGGACCCCTACTCTTCCCTGAATCCGCGCATGAAGGTCGGCGACATCGTCGGCGAGCCGCTACGTATTCACGGTCTGGCCAAGGGCCGCAAACTGCGGGAAGACGTGACCGCCCTGCTCGAGCGGGTCGGGCTGGGGGCCGAGCATTACGACCGTTACCCCCACGAGTTTTCCGGCGGTCAGCGCCAGCGCGTCGGCATCGCCCGCGCCCTGGCCGTGCGCCCGAGCCTGATCATCGCCGACGAGCCGGTGTCGGCCCTCGATCTGTCGATTCAGGCCCAGGTGGTCAACCTGCTGCAGGACCTGCAACAGGAGTTCGGTCTGACCTACCTCTTTATTGCCCACGACCTCTCGGTCATCGAGCACATCAGCGACCGGGTGGCGGTCATGTATCTCGGCCGCATCGTCGAACTCGCCCCGGCCGAGGCCCTCTATCACGCCCCCCGACATCCCTACAGCGAGGCGCTGCTCAACGCCGTGCCGGTCCCCGATCCCGACCGTCCGCGCAACCGCCCCTTCGTCAAAGGGGAAGTCCCCTCGGCCTTCGACCCGCCCCCCGGCTGCCACTTCCACCCCCGCTGTCCCTACGCCCAGGAGATCTGCGGCCGCGAGCGCCCGGCCTTCGTCGACCAGGGCAACGGCCATTTCGCCGCCTGCCATTTCAGCGATCAGGTCGGCAAATTCCGGACGTTCTGAGATCCGATTAGAACAAATCTCGGGCGCAACGCAATGATGCGGTTCCTTTCGTCACCGCATCCTACGGGCTGATCAAAAATGCCCGGATGCAAGGCGCGCGAAATTAGAGGAGCGAGTCGTACCCATAGGTACGTCGCAACGACGAGGATGAGGGAAAACGCCGCGGACGGGCGTTTTCATCAGCCCTGCTCATGTTTATGGGTGTAGCGGATGACATGGACCTTTTCCAGGGTAATCATGCCGCTACCGACCATCTCGTCGATTTTGGGCATGACGGCGTCGATCTTTTCCTGGGAATCGACGACTTCGATCACCAGCGGGAGATCGGCGGAGAGGTCGAGGAATTTCTGGGTGTGGAAGACCCGATGAGCACCGAAGCCGCAGACGCCGCGCAGCACCGTCGCCCCGGCGAAGCCCTCTTTCAAAAAGAGGTCCGTGAGCGCCTCGTACAAGGGCCGATGGCCGTGGCGCTTGGCTTCGCCGATGAAGATGCGCATCAGAACTTTTTCGCCGACAAACTTGGACATGGGAGCCTCCCTAGGATAGTTGCCGGGCCAGGGCGATACCGAGCCAGGTGCAGATCAGACAGACCGTCACGCTCGCCAGGATATTGCCGAAGGCGGTGAAAAACTGGCCGTCTTCCAGCAACTTGAAGGTCTCGAAGCTGAAGGTCGAAAAGGTGGTCAATCCGCCCATGAAACCGATGGTCAGCCCGACCCGCAGCGCCTGCGGCAAGAGGGTGCTTTTCAGGCTGAACTCCATCAACAGACCGATGAGAAAAGCGCCGATGACGTTGACCACGAAGGTGCCGTAGGGAAAGCCCCGGCCCAGCAGGTTGTAGACCCAGCCCGACAGATAGTAGCGGGCGAGACAGCCCAGCGCCCCGCACCCCGCGATGAAAAAGGCGGTGGTCATGGAAATGCCTCCTTTGGTGATAAAAAAACTCCGGCCTTCGGGATGAAAACAGGAGTCATCAGCTTGTCGCCAAACGCTTTCGGCGAACGCCATCGCCTGCGAACGTGTTTTTCACTTACTCCCGAACCGGCGTGATGTCAAGGCTTTATCAGCTCACCCGCGCCCCGTACCCAGGCCGACGCCCATGAACAAAACCGCGCTGCTGCAACAGATCATCGCCCGCCTTGCCCACGACCTGGAACTGCTGCTCGCCGCCGCCAAGTCCGCTCACGCCGCCGCGACCCACGCGGAGAATATTCCCGACAACAAGTACGCCACCCTCGCCCTGGAAGCCTCTTACCTCGCCCAGGGGCAGGCCAACCGAGCAAGCGAAATCCGTCGAGCGCTGGATGCGTTCAAGCAGCTCAACGGCCGACCGAGCGCGGACGGAACCGTTCGCCTCGGCGCACTGGTGGTGTTGGAGGACGAGGAAGGCGCGACCAAAGTCTTTTTCATCGGGCCCGTGGAGGGAGGCCTGAAAATCACCCACGAGGAGCGGGAGGTGCTGGTCATCACCCCGGCCTCCCCCTTGGGCCGAGAGCTACTCGGCAAAACCATCGGCGAGGGGGTGAAGTCGGGGAGCTCGGAGTATGAAATCCTCAGGATTGTTTGAAGGCTCCTACATCTCCTTCGGTACCCGGAAGCGGAAACCTTCGAAGGTGAAGATCAGCTCGCGCGGGGCGATCTCTTCGAGGCGCAGGCCGACGTCGAGATAGCTCCCTTCGCGGAGGATGCGGTTGTTGATCCGCACCAGACGGGAAGCCGGGACGGCGGAGTAGGCGTAAACGGAAATCGTCATCTCCGGCACACGGGTGCGAACATCTCCAGGGAGATCCTCCAATTCCAGCACCGGCGGCGGGCCGACCTCGATGGGTTGCGGCGGCGAAACCGGTTCCGGAACCGGCGCGACCACCGGAGCTTCCGGACGGCTCTCCACGGGGGGGGGAGGAGGTACCACGACCTGGGCGACCTCGGCTTCCCGCACCGGCACCGTCGCGGGTTCGGGACGCGGAGGCGGAACGGGGGCGGGCGGCGGCGCGACTTCGCGAACAACGGTCGCGGGAGTCGGAGCGGGAACAGGCTCAGGAGCCGGTTGCGGTGAGGCGACCACCGGTTCCGGCGCGACCACAGCCGGAGGCGCGGGAGGCGCGGGGGCAAGCGGCGCGGACTCGGCAATCAGCGCCGGTGCCGCCTCGGTCACGACGGCGGCGACCTGGGGTTCTTCCCGGAAGAAGACATACCAGAGCAGCACCCCGGCGTTGAGCAGCAGCACCGCGATCAGCAGATAGGGCCAGAGAGGCCGGCGTTTTCGGGGGGGCGGCGGACCCTCGCCGTGCACCGTATGCAGATTGGGCACCTCGGCCGTTTCCCGTTTTTTTTCCGATTTTTTCAAGGCATCGAGAATAAAGGACATGCCGCATTACCCCTTCGGTGTTGCGCTGAGCCGGGGCTGGGCGCCGCCGGTGCGGTTGTTGAGACGGATCAGGGTGAGCGGCCCGACCAGCCCGTCGGCATCCAAGCCCTCGCCAGCCTGAAATTCGCGGACCTCGCGATACAGGGCCTCGTCGTAGACCCGCCCGGCGACAGGACGATCCGGCCGCTGATGGAGCAGGTCGAGGCGCCGCGCCAGCCATTCCACCGTCACCCCCCGGTCGCCGGGAATCAGCGCCCGCCGGTAACCGGGCGGGGGCTGCCAGAGCAACTCGTACTCGCCGAACCAGTGACGCACCAATTCCTCCACCGGCACCGGGTAGTCCTCGGCGCCGGAGCTTAACATAGCGGTCTGCTCGTCGAGGGCAGTCAGCGTCGCGTGGAAGGATTCTCCGCGCGGACCCGTCAACTTGAGCAGCACCGGGCGGTCCAAGGCCCGCAGATCGTTGATACTCCCCCGCAATGACAAATAGGACAGACCCTCATCCCGAGCCAGGACAGCCGGATCGGCCGTTTCATCGGCCGGATAATCCAGCGTCCAGGCCGCGAACAGGGCGTGCAGGGCGGCAGCCTTGCCGGCTTCCAACGCCAGGACATCCAACCAGTTTTCGCGCTCGGCTTCGACAACCGGGGCGGCCGTCTCGGCCGGCTCGGTTGCCGGGGAAGCCTCCGTCTCCACCACCGGCGCGGTTTCCGGGACGACGGGGGGGGCTTGGCGGAAGAGTCCCGCGCCCAGCACTACGCCGCCGCCAACCAGGGCCAGGGCGAGCAGCAGCTTGAGCGGCAGGGCGAAACGGGAACGGCCACCGCCGCCGGAATCGCCCGACAGGACTTCTTCGGCTGCCTGCTCCAGCAGCGCCGGGCGCACCCGGTTTTCTCCCTTGACGTAAGCGCCGAGCAGGGCACGGCTACAGAGCACGTTGATCAGGCGCGGTACGCCGCCAGTCAGACGGTAGATGCGACGCAGACTCGCCGGGGGGAAAATCGGCCGGTCGACTCCGGCGACCGCCATACGGTGACGGATATAATCCCCGACCTCGGGCTGGGACAGCGGCGCCAGATGATAGCGGGCGGTGATGCGTTGCGACAGCTGACGCAATTCGGGGCGTTCGAGCATCTCTTTCAGTTCGGGCTGGCCGAGCATGATGATCTGCAAGAGCTTGTAGGTGTTGGTTTCCAGATTGGTCAGCAGCCGAATCTGCTCCAGCACCTCGACATCGAGATTCTGTGCCTCATCGATGATCACCACGGTGCGCCGCCCCTGGGCATGGACAGCGAGGAGGAAGCCATTGATGGCATCGACCAGCAGCTTGATGCTCGTCGTCCCCGGAGGATAGGGAATGCGCAGTTCGTCGCAGATATTGGCCAGCAGTTCGGCGGCGGTCAGCTTGGGGTTGAGGAGCAGGGCGACTTCCGAGTCTTCCGGCAACTGTTCGAGCAGACAGCGGCAGATGGTGGTCTTGCCGGTGCCGATATCCCCGGTCAGAAGGACAAAGCCCCCTTCGCTCTTCATCCCGTAGAGCAGATGGGCCAGGGCCTCCCGGTGCCGCTCGCTCATGAAAAGAAAACGAGGGTCGGGACTTATGGAAAAGGGTTCACTTTTGAAGCCGAAATACTCCAGGTACATAACCAGGCTCCCCGGTGTCCGATCGGATAATGGCACAGTTTGACGGCCGGCGCCGTCTGCGTTGAAAAATCGCTGTTTAATATGATGCTTTCGCAAAAAGCATCTTAGCTGGATGGCTAAGCAAAAAGCGCCAAATGCAAGGCGCGGAATCGGCGAGCAATGAGGCGTACTTACGTACGTCGAAGCAGCGAGCCGGTTGCAGCAACGCAGCAGTTGGTGAGTTTTTGCTTAGCCATCATCATATTAAAAGCCCGGCGAATTGCCCAGGCTTTTTTGCTCCACGCCCGGCCCATTTGGTGACAACGGCCCGGAAGTCTTTGCCGTTGACAGAAACGTGCCACCAATGGCACAATTGGCCCAGTTTTGCCCGCCTATTTAATTTCGCGCCGGAGTTTGCCCCATGGGTCCCATCCAAACCGTCGAAGAACGCTGCCGCAAGTGTTATTCCTGCGTGCGCAACTGCCCCGTGAAGGCGATCAAGGTCAAGGAGAACTGGGCCGAGGTCATCCACGAACGCTGCATCGGCTGCGGTAAGTGCGTGAAGGTCTGCGCCCAGCAGGCGAAGATCGTCACCGAAAGCACCGGCAAAATCCTGCGCATGCTCGACGGCGAACAGCCGGTGGTGGCGGTACTCGGCTGCTCCTTCCCCGCCTTTTTCCACGATATCCGCCCCGGGCAACTGGTTTCCGGCCTCAAGCGCCTCGGTTTCGAGGAGGTGCACGAAGGCTCTTTTGGCGTGGAACTGCTGGTCGATACCTATCGCCGACTGATCGACACCCCGGCGGATTTTCCCCGCATCACCACCCATTGCCCGACCATCGTCGATCTCATCGAGCGCCACTATCCCCACCTGCTGAAAAACCTCATGCCAGTGGTCTCGCCGATGGTCGCCATCGGTCGTTTCATCAAGGAGCGCAAGGGGGCGAAGACCAAGGTCGTCTATCTCAGCTCGTGCATCGCCGGCAAGTTCGAAATCGAAGCAGAGCCGGTAGCCGACGCCGTCGATATGGTGCTGACCTACCAGGAACTGGCCAAGCTATTCCGCGCCGGCTCCATCGACCTCCCCCGCCTGCCGGAAACCCCTTTCGATGGCGTTCCCCCTGAGCGGGGACGGCTCTTCGCCGTGACCGGTGGGCCTTTCCAGGCCTTCGGCATCGAGGCCGACTTCTTCAATCCCGACTTCCTCGCCACCGAGGGGCAAGAAAATGTCCTGGAAATCATCCGTGACCTGGCGGCGGGACGCATCACCCCGCGCATGGTCGATCTGCGCTTCTGCACCGGCGGCTGCGTCGGTGGACCGGGCAAGAGCAACCGCCTGACCCCCTTTTCCAAGCGCAACCTGATCCACAAGTACTACCAGAACCCGCAGGCCCCCTACGCCACCGCCGCCTATTATCAGGCCCCCGGTCCGATTCCGCGTCTCGACCGCCGCTTCAGCAACAAGTATCACCGTCTGGACACGCCGAGCGGCCAGAGCATCCGCCAGATTCTCCAGTCGACCAACAAGTTCGTCGAGCAGGACGAACTGAACTGCGGCGCCTGCGGCTACGACACCTGCCGGGAGCACGCGGTGGCGGTCTACCAGGGGCTGGCGGAGAACGACATGTGCCTCCCCTACTCCCTCAAACGGCTGGAGGAGGACCACGTCAAGCTGGCGCAGAAATACGAACTGGCCCAACGCGCCCTGCAGCAGGAGTACGGTGATACGGCGATCATCGGCCGCGACGGCAGCACCCTGGAGGTGCTCAATCTCATCACCCAGGTCGGCCCGACCCCAACCACCGTCCTCATTCGCGGCGAGAGCGGCACCGGCAAGGAGCTCACCGCCCGCGCCATCCACCAGAAGAGTCAACGATCCGACAAGCCGCTGGTCTCCGTCAATTGCACGACACTGACCGACAGCCTGCTCGAAAGCGAGCTCTTCGGCCATAAAAAGGGCGCCTTCACCGGCGCCGTCGGGGACAAAAAGGGGCTGTTCGAGGCGGCCAACGGCGGCACCATCTTCCTCGATGAAATCGGCGACATCACCCCCAAGTTGCAGGCGGAACTGCTGCGGGTGCTCGACATCGGTGAAATCAAGCCGGTGGGCGGAACGACACCAATCAAGGTCGACGTGCGCCTGATCGCCGCCACCAACAAGAACCTGGAAGAAGGCGTAAAGGAAGGCTGGTTTCGCGAAGATCTCTTTTACCGCCTCAACGTCTTCACCATCACCATGCCGCCCTTGCGCAACCGCATGGAATCCTTGCGGGAACTGGTGCATGTCTTTCTCGATCGGGCGAGCAAGCGGGTCAACAAGACCCTGGTCGGGATCGACGAGCGGGCCATCGCCTCCATGCTCCGCTACCCCTGGCCGGGGAACATCCGCGAGTTGCAGAACATCATCGAGCGGGCCGCGGTCCTCACCCAGGACAGCATCATCCGCCTGGAAAATCTGCCGGTAGTCTTCAGTCAGCTCATGCCCGAATCGGCCGATGGAACAAGCACCCCCGCCGACAACGGTTTCCGCTCCCAGCGGGAGAAACATCTCAACCAGGTGGAGAAGAACCTGATCAAACGCTACCTGGAGGAAACCGGCGGCAATGTCTCGCTGGCAGCGCGCAAGGCCGGCATTCCCCGCCGCACCTTCTACCGGATGCTTACGCGCTATGACCTGCAGGGCGCGGAATTTCGCGGCAAAAAACCGACACATCCCACCCCGTGAGTCAAAATTGACACAAAGACTGTCAAGCTGAGCCACATCTGGCGCACTATTTTAAGATATCCGCTATTTTTCACCATAAACTATTTTAAGAGCCCTCAAATATTGAAGTTTTTTTGTTCAGAAATCCGCGCCAAAAGGGATTAAACCGCTGAAAAACAGGAACAAACCACAGAGAGAGAAAAAATGGCACGCGCTTTGCTTATTCATAAAGTCATTGACGGGGATACAGATCCTTCACATAAGGAAAACTGCCCACCCCTTTGCGCCGACCGGGACCTCTCTCCCCCGTTCGGCGCTTTTTTATTCCCCCTTCCATGAAAATTTCGTTATTATTTTCCCATCGTCAATCCCACCTCACAATTTTTACCCTTAAAGGTTGAAGACCATGGGCACAGGCAACGACCGACTGGGCGTCACCATCTTGGAAGATATCAGCACCCTGATCCTCCAGTCCCACGATCTCGATGAAACCTTGCGTAATATCGTTACCCTGGTGGCTCGCCGCATGGGGACGGAGGTCTGCTCCATCTACCTGCTCGACGAGGATCGGGAAACCCTGCGCCTCTGTGCCAGTATCGGCCTCTCCCCCGAGGCGGTGGGCAAGGTCAGCCTGAAAATCGGCGAGGGGCTCACCGGCCTCGCCGCCGAAGAGGGGCAAGTGGTAGCGATCCTGGAGCCGAAGACCCACCCCCGCTACCGTTACTTCAAAGAGACGGGCGAGGAACGCTATCATTCCTTTCTCGGCATCCCCCTCTTCGACCGCAAAATCCCCATCGGGGTGCTGACGATCCAGACCGTTGCCCCCCGCCAGTTCAGCGCCGACGATATCAGCACCCTCTCGACCATCGCTTTCCAGGTTTCTTCCATCGTCATCAACGCCCGCCTGCTCGACTCCATCCGCAAGAAGGAAGAGGAAAAGAGCGCCTTTGCCCGAGAGCTGGAAAAGACCCGTCAGAGCCTGATTGACAAGGAGCGACCTGCGGCCGGACAGACCAACGGCGCCCTGCGTGGCACGGTGGCCTGCCCCGGCCTGGCCTCGGGCGTAGCCTATGTGCTCGACGACAACCTGGGCTTTCCCGAAACGCTGGAAGATGAACCGGTCGAGGTCGCCTCAGAGTTGCAACAACTCGAACTGACCCTGGAAAAGACCCGCATCCAGACGCTCTTCCTGGAGAAACGGGTGACCGAACGGCTTTCCCAGAGCGACGCGGCGATCTTTCACACCCATTTGATGTTTCTCGAGGATCGCAGCTTTCTCGAAAAACTCCGTCGGGAAATCCACGCCGGGCACAGCGTCGCCTTCGCCCTGAAAAAGGTCGTCGGTGAATACCTCGAAGCCTTCGAACGCATGGAAGACCCCTACCTGCGGGAACGGGCGGCCGACATCAAGGACATCGGCCGCCGCCTGCTGGCCAACCTCGGCGACACTCTGCACAATCCCCTGCAGCTCAAGCATCCCGGCATTCTCGTCGCCCGCGAGATCCTCCCCTCGGACATGGCCACCCTCGACCACGAGCACATCCGCGGGATCGTCACCGAAACCGGGGAACGCAACTCTCACGCGGTGATCATGGCCAAGGCCCTAGGCATCCCCGCCCTCGTCGGAGTCAAGGCGGCGGTGCGCTCGACCCCGCCGGAAACCCAGGTCATCCTCGACGCCAATTCCGGCTGCTTCTACGTCAACCCGGCGCCCCACGTCACCGAGGAATACCGGCGACTGCAGGCGGACGCCAGTCGCGAACTGCACCGGCTGGAAGAGTTCCGCGATCTGCCGGCGGCCACCCGGGACGGGGAAAAGGTCATCCTGCGTGCCAACATCGGGTTGATCAGCGACGTCAACATCGCCCTGCGCAACGGCGCCGAGGGGGTCGGCCTCTACCGCACCGAATTCCCCTACATGACCCGGGGGAGCTTTCCCGATCGCGACGATCAGTACCAGCTCTACCGCAAGGTGGTGGAGAACTTCCCCGACTATCCCGTTACCATCCGCACTCTCGATATCGGTGGCGACAAGGGCCTCCCCTACTTCAGCCCCCCCCGGGAGGACAACCCCTTCATGGGCTGGCGCTCGGTGCGGGTCTCCCTGGACAACCGCGACATTTTCCGCACCCAGATCGAAGCGATCCTCATGGCCGGCGCGCACGGCCCGGTGAAGTTGCTCTTCCCGATGATCTCGGGGATGGAGGAAGTCCATGCCTGCCGGGAGGTGATCGAAGAGGCGCGGGCCAACCTGCGCCGGGAAGGAACGCCCTTCGCCTCCCATGTCCCCACCGGGATCATGATCGAAGTGCCTTCCGCCGTGCAGATGGCCGAACAACTGGCGCGGGAGGTTGACTTCTTCGCCCTGGGGACCAACGACCTGATTCAGTACATGCTCGCCGCCGACCGCAACAACCCCCTGGTCAACAAATATTACGACCCGCTCCATCCGGCCGTGCTGCACGCACTCGCCCAGGTGACCGACGTCGCCCGGCGACAGGGTATAGGCCTGTGCCTGTGTGGCGAAATGGCCTCCGATCCAATGAACTTCCTCGTCCTCTACGGCCTGGGCATGCGCGAGTTCTCCATGCCCGCCCCCTTCATCCCGCGCATCAAGGCCTTCCTCCGCGACCTCGATTCCGCCGTCGCGATCAAGGCTGCCCGCGATGTCCTGACCCTGAGCGAAAGCGCCAAAATCCGCGCCTATCTGATCGAAGTGCTGAAGGAGATCGAACAGCTGGACTGATTCCGAAAAGAACCGGAAACACACAAAAAGGGCAGCCTCTGACGGCTGCCCTTTTTGTGTGTTTGTTGCAATGGAGGGAATCGGTTATCCCTGTTCGAGAACCTCGGCCACCAGTTCGGCCACATCCTTCACCTGGACATTCTCGGCCTTCTCATCCTTGAGGCCGTCAACGAGCATGGTCATGCAGTAAGGGCAGCTGACACAGAGGGTATCGGGGGCGACGGTCAGCGCTTCCTTGACCCGCTCGCGATTGATGCGTTCGCCGGTGTGTTCCTCCATCCACATGCGTCCGCCGCCGGCGCCACAGCAGAAAGAGTTTTCCCGCTTGCGCTCGAATTCCGCCGGGGGGAAGCCGGTAGCCGCTTCGATGAGTTGCCGGGGAGCCTGATAGGTGTCGTTGTGCCGGCCCAGGTAGCAGGAATCATGGAAGATGGTACGGCCAAAGTTCATCGGTTTGGGCAGCTTGAGACGACCGTCGGCGATCAGCTGGGCGATCAGCTGGCTGTGGTGGACAACTTCGAGTTCGAGACCGAACTGGCGGTAGTCATTCTTCAGGGCGCTGAAGCAGTGAGGACACTGGGTGATGACTTTTTTCACCCCCCGGGCTTGCAGCAGCTCGACGTTTTTCAGGGCCATGCGCTCGAAGACAAACTCGTTGCCGAGGCGGCGGACGCTGTCGCCGCAGCAAAGTTCATCCTTGCCGAGAATACCCCAGGAGACCCCAGCGGCGTTGAGGATGGTCGCCACCGCCACGGTCACATGCTTGTTACGGGTATCGAAGGCGCCGGCGCATCCGACAAAAAAGAGGTATTCGGTCTTGTCCGCCGCGAACTCCTGGGGATCGAGCAGCGCGGCCCACTTGCCACGCTCGGCCGGGGCCATGCCCCAGGGGTTGCTGCGCTGTTCCATGTTCTCGAAGAGATTGAGAAGCTCGTCGGGGAATTTGGCCTCCATCTGCACCAGATGGCGGCGCATCTTCACCAGCTTCTGGGGGTGCTCGATGAAGACCGGGCAGGCCTCCAGGCAGGCGCCGCAGGTGGTGCAATCCCAGATCGCCTCTTCGCTGCAACTCCCCTCCCCGACCTCGCCGATCAGCGGCAGGCGCGGTTCGCCGCCGCCCTTAAGGGCCGGGCCGTTCTCCAGCAGGTTGACCTTGAGATCGTGCACCACCTGGCGGGGATTGAGTTTTTTACCGGTGTTATGGGCCGGGCAGACATCCTCGCAGCGGCCGCACTCGGTGCAGGCGAAGCCGTCGAAAAGATCCTTCCAGGTCATCCGTGTGGGCCGATCGGCGCCTAGGGGAAGATCAAGGGCGAAGGTTTCGCGGGGCTGGGTGTTGGGCTTTTCCAGGCTGCGGAAGAAACAGTTACCGATGGCGGTGAAAACGTGCAGATGTTTGCTGTAGGGGATCAGATAGTTGAAGAGGATCAGCAGGGCAAGGGCGTGAACCAGCCAGAAAAAGCCGTGGATGCGTTCCAGACCGACTTCGCCGAAACCGGAAAAGGCCTGGGCGAAGGCCGCCGACACCGGCATCCACCCCGCCGCCCGCTCATGGCCGAGGGCCACTTCGGCGCCGCTGATGCCGAAATAGGCGAGCATGTGCACGGCGATGACGGCGACGATGAAATAGCCTTCGAAATTGCGCGCCTCGGGATAGAGGGGGAAGAAAGTGCGATGGATGAGGGCGGCCAACACCGCGCAAAGAGTCAGCAGGCTAAACACGTCGGAGACGAAACGGATGGGGAAGTAGAAGAGCCCCGGCAGTACCGACAGGCGCGCCCCGGGAAAGATGCCGCCGAGCACGAACTCGACATTGACCGCCACCAGCAGCACGCAGGCCCAGAAGAAGATGGCGTGGTTGATGCCGAAGGGGCGGGCCAGCACCCGCTTCTGCCCAAAAACATAGGTGAGAACGCTGCGCAGTCGCTCGTCGACGCGATCGAAGCGGTTCTCGTCACGACCGAGTCGCACCAGTCCGAGTCGCTGATAGAGGCTCCACAGAAAAAAGCCGCCGGAGGCGCCAAAGAGCAGAAGAACGATGAATCCACTGAAGGTCATAGGATTTCCCCGCGATGCGAAAAAGTAGGCTAGGAGGCGGCCCGCTCGGGGCGGCCGGCGGTTTTGCGCAACTCACGCAGGCGCCGGGTCAGCGCCGGCACGATCTGGAAGAGATCGCCGACGATACCGTAGGTGGCGATCTGAAAGATCGGCGCGTCCTTGTCGCGATTGATGGCGATGATAATGTCCGAATCCTGCATGCCGACCATGTGCTGAATCGCGCCGCTGATGCCGCAGGCGATGTAGACCTTGGGCCTTACCGTCTTGCCGGTTTGGCCGACCTGACGATCATGGGGCATCCAGCCGGCATCGACCGCGCTGCGCGAAGCGCCGACCACAGCGCCGATTTCATTGGCGAACTGTTGCAAGAGAACGAAGTTCTCGCGGTTGACCATGCCGCGGCCGCCGGAAACGATGAACTCGGCGCCGGCGATATCGACATGATCCTGCCCGTCCCGGTCACTGATGACTTCGAGCACCTTGGTCAGTATGCTCTCCTCAACGGGGGCGAAATCTTCCCGCACGACCGTTCCGGTGCGGCCTTCGACAAAGTCGGGCATGGCCATGACATGGGGGCGCACTGTGGCCATCTGCGGCCGGAACTTGTCGCACATGATGGTGGCCATGATGTTGCCGCCGAAGGCCGGCCGGGTCTGCATGAGATTGCGTTTGTCATCGATGCTCAGCCCCGTGCAGTCGGCGGTCAGACCCGTCTTGATCACCGTCGCCACAGCCCCGGCAAGATCCCGGCCGAGACCGGTGGCGCCCATGAGAATGACTTCGGGCTTATGTTTGGCGATGAGATGACAGATCGCCTCGTTGTAAGGCTGGGTGCGGTAATGGCGATAAACGGGAGCGTCGAGCAGATAGACCTTGTCGGCGCCGTAAGCGAAGGCCTCGCCGCAGAGCGGTTCGACCCCGCTGCCGATGACCAGAGCACAGAGTTCGACTTTCAGCTGCTTAGCCAACTCGGCGCCAGTGCCGAGGAGCTCCCAGGATACCTTGGCCGCCTCGCCGTCGGTCTGCTCGATAAAGACCCAGACGCCGCGATAGGCGGAGAGCATCTTCTGCAGGCGGGCGGTCTCCTCGTCCACCTCTTCTTCAGCGGCCGAGTCCCCCTTCTGCTTGGCCAACTCGTCGAGAATTTTCTGCTCCTCGGGGGTGAAGTACATTTCCAGGGCGCTGGCCGGGCAGATCTTCACGCACTTGACGCAGCCAATGCACTTGGGAGCATCGATGATCGGCGCCCCCTGCTCGTCCATGACGATGGCGTCGACCGGACAGACGCTCATGCAGCGCTCGCCGCAGGCGATACAGCGTCCTTCGATGAGGCGAGCAACGCCGCGCGGCTTCTTGACTTTCGCTTTTTTTTCCATTGCGGAATCCCCAGGATGAACATCCGCCGAAAACCGGCGGAAATGAGTGATTTACAGAACCAGAAGATCCTTGCTCAGGAGCTTGTCGATGAGCTCATTGGCGGTGCCGACGGGATCGTTCAGGCCGTCGCCGATGATTTCTCCCTTGGCCCGTTCCGGGGAGAAAATCTTGCTGACCCAGGTCGGCGACCCCTTCAGCCCGACGGTCTTTTCATCCAACTGCAAGACCTGATTGTTCCACAGGGTGATCTCCGCTTCGGCTGCCGCCAGACGCATGGGGACGGTGGGATAGCGCGGCCGGTTGAGTTCCCGCACCACCGTGATCATCGCCGGCAAGGGCGCCTCGACGATTTCGTGCCGCCCTTCGAGCTTGCGTCGTACCCGGACCCGGCGGTTCTCGAGATCGAGATGTTCGATGCGGTCGACCAGGGTCAACTGGGTGAACCCGAGGCGGGTGGCGATGCCGGGGCCGGTCTGGGCGGTATCGCCGTCGATCGTCTGCTTGCCGCAGAAGACCAGGGCCACCTCCTCCGTTTGCCTAAGGCGCTCGATGGCCGCCGCCAGCACCCGACTCGTCGCCAGGGTGTCGGCGCCGCCGAAGCAGCGGTCGCTGAGCAGGATCGCTTCATCCACCCCCAGGGCGCGGGCTTTGCGCAAGGTGGCTTCGGCATTGGGCGGGCCCATGGAGAGGGCGGCGACGCGCACACCGAAACGATCCTTGAGCCGCAGGCATTCCTCCAGCGCATGGGTATCGTAAGGGTTGACGATAAAGGGGATCCCTTCGCGCACCAGGGTGTTGGTGACCGGATCGATCTGCACCTGGGTGGTGTCAGGGACCTGCTTGATACAGGCGACGACAAGCATGGGGGTTCCTTTGGCGTGGGGGACAAGAAGACTTCTGGATAAAACAAACAAAACAAGAGACAAAAATCCAGGGGATCAGGGACCCCCATGGATGTTGCCGACCGCCGAAGAGGGGGCCGATCCAAACCATTCCTCCAGAGAATGGATTGGGATTATAAAGGATAAGCCGGCGAGGGTCCAGACTTAACAGCCGGGCATCCTCGGATAATCGTCATTTTATCGCATGGTTGCCGATCACTTGCACACTCCGGGGACAAGACGGCCCAAAAGACCGAAGATCCTTTGGGCCGTCTTTTTAAGCACCGAGGTGCGAAAAAATCCACCGCACCCGCTACGGGGTCAGCGCAACGCCTGAATCTTTTTCAGGCTCTCCTGCAAAATGGTGCGTTTTTCCTCGGCTTCGGCAAGCTTGGCCCGGTCCTTTTCGAGGACGTGGCGGGGGGCGTTGGCGACAAAATTCTCGTTGGCCAGCTTTTTGGCGAAGAGCTCCACATCCTTCTCGACCTTGGCGATCTCCTTGAGCAGGCGTTTTCCCTCCTCCTCAACATTGATCAAGCCGGCCAGGGGGAGCAGAATCTCCACATCCCCGGCGACCTGGGTCGCTGCCTGGGCGGGACGCTCGACACCGACGCCGAAGGTCAGTTCGCCGACCCGAGCCAGGGTCTTGATGTAACCGGCGCCGTCGCGCAGCACCGTCGCCGAAGCTTCGCTCTTGCAGTCAAGCACCGCCTGGATCTGCTTGCTCGGCGCCACATCCATCTCGCCGCGAATGTTGCGGATGCCCCTGATCACTTCCATGATCAGCTCCATCCCGGCCACGCTCCGCTCCGCGTAGGGCAGACCCTCGCCATCCGGATAGGGGGACTCGACCAGGAAGGTCGTAGGGCGCTGGCCCGGTAGCGCCTGCCAGATTTCCTCGGTGATGAAGGGCATCAGCGGATGAAGCAGGCGCAGCAGACTTTCCAGCACCAGAAAGAGCACGCTCTGAGCGCGGCGCTTCACCGCCGGATCATCACCATAGAGATCATCCTTGACCAGTTCGATATACCAGTCGCAGAAGCTGTTCCAGGTAAAGGCGTAAAGGACACTGGCGGCATCGTTGAACTTGTAGTCGGCCAAAGCCTGATTGGTCTCGCGGGCGGCCTCAGCCAAGCGACAGAGAATCCAGGTGTCGGCCGGCGACAGGTCGAGCCGGTCGGGATCGATCCCCTCGGGCTCGAAGCCCTCCAGATTCATCAGGGTAAAGCGGCTGGCGTTCCACAATTTGTTGGCGAAGTTGCGGTAGCCGGCGATGCGCTCGGTCGAAAGTTTGATATCGCGACCCATGGCGGCGAAGGCGGCGAGGGTGAAGCGGAAGGCGTCGGTGCCGTACTCGTCGATGACGCTCAAAGGGTCGATGACGTTCCCCTTGGACTTGCTCATCTTCTGTCCCTGGGCATCGCGCACCAGGGCATGGATGTAGACTTCCTTGAAGGGGACCTCGCCCATGAACTTGAGGCCCATCATCATCATCCGCGCCACCCAGAAGAAGAGTATGTCGAAGCCGGTGACCAGGCAGGAGGTCGGATAGAACTTCTTCAGCGTTTCGGTATTTTCCGGCCAGCCCATGGTCGAGAAGGGCCAGAGGGCTGAAGAGAACCAGGTATCGAGAACGTCCGTCTCCTGGCGCAGCCGGCTGCCGCCGCAGTGGGCGCAGACGGTCGCGTCCTCGCGGGCGACGGTGATCCCCTCGCAGTCGTCGCAGTACCAGGCGGGGATGCGGTGCCCCCACCAGATCTGCCGACTGATGCACCAGTCCTTGATGTTGTACATCCACTCGTAGTAGGTCTTTTCCCACTGCTCGGGGACGATGCGGGTACGACCGTCCTTGACCGCCTCGATGGCCTTCTCGGCCAGCGGCCCGACATTGACGTACCACTGCTTGCTCATGTACGGCTCGATGACCGTCCGGCAGCGGTAGCACTCCCCCACGGCGTTGCCGTGCTCCTCGATCTTCTCCAGCAGCCCTTGCGCTTCGAGATCGGCCACCACCTGCTTGCGTGCAGCGTAGCGTTCCATCCCGTTGTAGGGGCCGCCGTTCTCGTTGACGTTGCCCGAGGTATCAAAGATGTTGATAAATTCAAGGTTGTGGCGCTTACCGACCTCGAAGTCGTTGAAGTCGTGAGCCGGAGTGATCTTCACCGCGCCGCTGCCGAATTCGCGGTCGACGTAATCGTCAGCGATGATCGGGATCTCACGGTTCACCAGGGGCAGCAAGACGGTCTTGCCAATCAGGTCGGCATAACGCTCGTCCTCGGGATTGACCGCCACCGCCGTATCGCCGAGCATCGTCTCCGGACGGGTGGTGGCCACGACCAGGACGCGGTCGCTCCCCACCACCGGATAGCGCAGATGCCAGAGATTGCCTTTTTTATCCTCGTGTTCCACTTCCAGGTCGGAAAGGGCGGTGTGACAACGGGGACACCAGTTGATCAGGCGGTTGTCCCGATAGATCAGGCCATCCTCGTAAAGGCTGACGAAGACCTCGCGCACGGCCCGGGAAAGTCCCTCGTCCATGGTGAAGCGTTCCCGCTCCCAGTCGCAGGAGGCACCGAGACGCTTGAGCTGATTGATGATCTGTCCGCCGGACTCGGAGCGCCATTGCCAGACCCGCTCGACAAAGGCCTCGCGCCCCAGTTCGTGACGGTCCTTCCCTTCGGCGGCGAGCTGTTTTTCCACCACGTTCTGGGTGGCGATACCGGCGTGGTCGGTGCCGGGCATCCACAGCGTTTCATGGCCGCTCATACGCTTCCAGCGCACCAGAATGTCTTGCAGGGTGTTGTTCAGGGCATGCCCCATGTGCAGCACCCCGGTGACGTTGGGCGGGGGGATGACGATGGAGTAATGAGGCTTGGGGGAGTGTTCGTCGGCGCGGAAGCAGCCCTGGCTTTCCCAGGCTTGATACCATTTCTTCTCGACGTCGCGGGGTTCGTATCCTTTGGGCAGATGGGTTTCCATGGACGCTGCGTCCTTCCTGCGTATTAAATTTTTATCCGACCTGTGGGGCGGAGTTGCGAGTAAAAAAAGGAATGGGGATTTTAACCATCCCCATTCCATCCGTCAACCGGCGATCGCCGTCACTGCGTCAAGCGATGTATTTCAGCCCGATTGCTCCGCCTCGGCCTTGATCTGACGCAGTTCATCCTTGATCAGACTTTCGGCCAGGTCGGGCACGATTTCCCAGGCGATCTTTTCGAGAATGGTACCGGCCAGTCGCTCGATCACCGTACCGGCGACGCGCTCGACAATGCGCTCCAGTTCGGCTTCGCTCAACTCCCGCACCCGCTCTTCGACGGCTTCCGCCGCCACGGGAGCGACAACCGGCGCAGGCGCTTCGATTGCGGACGGCTCCGCGACCGGTTCCTCAGGCAATTCGCCAGCAGTGGCGAAAAAGGGTTCCGTCGCGATCGGAGTCTCTTCGGCAAACTCAACGGCCGGCATGTCCGGCTCCAGACTCAGGGCGTCGTCCTCCTGGACGCTTTCGGTCTCAGCCAAACCCTCAGCCTCGAACTCGGGCTCTTCGGTGGAAAAGACAAAGTCATCCTCTTCCGCCACCGAGGCTTCACCAATGATCGCCGTCTCCAAAGCGGACTCTGTCACGTCCTCGGACTCAGGCGCAGCGGCAAGGGAAACGGGCTCATCCTCGAAAGCAAAAATGTCCTCGGCCAAGGGCGGAAGATCTTCGTCGGCAGCCAGGTCTGACGCCTCCTCCGGAACGAAGACGAAATCATCCTCGGCGGCCGGGGCTTCGACGACCGTCTCACCCTCCAGGATATCACCCTCGTCGAGAGCCAGAATATCCTCCTCGGCCAGCTCCATCACCTCGTCTTCTTCGCTCAGGCCGACCACCTCTTCTGCAGCCCCCCCCTCGTCGATGGCGGGAGCGGCGGGCGCGTCCATCTCCGCCCAGACATCCTCCGAAAGCTCGCTGGCGGCGGGTTCGTCGGACGCCGGGGCCAGATCTTCTTCGACCAAGGAGACGTCACTCCAGATATCCTCAGCCGCCTCAGCCTCCGGCGGAGCGGCAGACGCCTCGGTTTCGTCGGTGAAAATAGCGCCGAAATCGACCTCTTGGGAAGCTGCGGCGGCAGCAGGCTCCGCCGCCGGTGCGGCCTCGGAATCCTCCAGTTCGGTCCAGATATCCGCTTCCACCTCGGGTTCGGAAGCGGAAATGGGCGCTGCCTCTGGCATGGCTGCGGGAGCCGCTGCCGACTCAGGCGCGGCCTCGGCCACCGGCGCGACGGGCTCGTCCGGTGCGGTAGGGGCTTTAGGCTCGGCCGGTGCAGCCCAGGCCTTGTCGAGCAGCTCCTTGACGCGGCTGATCAGGGTCTGGGATTCGAAAGGCTTGGCAATCCAGCCATCGGCGCCGCAGGCTTGGGCCTTGGCTTCATCGAAAGGTTCGAAGGTGCCGGTGAGCAAAAGGACCGGAACCCCAGCCAGGGAGGGGTCGGCCTTGACCGCCGCGCAAAGCTCGTAACCGTTCTTCCCGGGCATGAAGACGTCGGCGAGAATCAGGTCGGGACGATCGCTTCTGGCCTTTTCCAAAGCGGCATCCCCGTTGTCGGCGACGGCGAGGTTGTAATCTTCGTTGACGAAGGTGATGCCAATGACCTTCTGAATCGTAACACTGTCGTCGGCCAGTAACAGTTTCCTGCTCATTCAAACCTCCTGATTCCCCGGTGGGGAAGGTTGCCGGAAATCCCAGCGGGACAGCTCCGCGACAATCCGTTCGATATCCAAAAGAAGATAGGGGACCTGGTCATAAAGCACCTGCCGTCCCTCGTTTTTACCGGCGTCGGAAAGGCCGGGCGTTGCAAACCGCTCCGGAGCCGGGACGCGGGGGACGGCATCGGCCGACAGGGCCACCCGCCCCCAGGAAACGGCACAGATAAGGGCAAAGGCGGAGACCGTCGCGGGCGAATCTTTCGCGGCGAGGCGCAACAGGGGAAGGGCCTCACCGTCATGAACCACCATTCCCGCCACGTGCGGCGGCAACAGGGGTAAAAAACGAACCTTCGGCAGAGGAATTACCGCCAGAACATCCGCCAGAGGGAGGGCGAAAGCACCGTCCCGGTTGCGGAAGAACACAAGCCGATTGCTCAGATCCCGCGCCGACATTGTTCCAACCAAAGAGCGTCGCAACGAACCAGCAGCTCGTCCCGCCAGAGCTCCACATCGCCATAGGGTCGGGGGCCGGGAAGGCGGGACAAGAGCGGCGCCGAACAGCGCGTGAAGGCCGAAACCGGATAAACCCCCAGCACAGAGTCGATGGGAGCGGCCCAGTTGCCCCGTTCCCCCGCCAGCACCAGATATTTCACCGATGCCTCACGACGGGGGTTGTCGGGCAACCGAAAAAGTCGCCTCAGGTTGACCACGGGGATCTCGCCGTCGCGAAACGGGAGCATGGCCGGCGGCACATCGGCGGCGAAAAGTTCCCGGGAATCTTCCTCGCGGATTTCCAGCAGATCCTCCGCGGCCAGGGAGAAGCCGACCTCTCCCAGGCGGAAAACCAGGGACATGGCGGTGGAACTGGACATGCTCACCTCCCCGCGCTCAGACCTGCGACGGCTTCTGCAAAAGCCGCCAAATTAGCTGAAACGCTACCATAGGGGCTCCCGGAGTGTCAAGAGGAGCAACTGGAAAATTCAATAGGTTAGGCGATTTAGAAGAGTTTCCAGGGCTGCGGCAGAAAGAGCCGATGATAAAGATTAATGGCATAGCGATCGGTCATGCCGGCGAGAAAATCCGCTACCGAAACTTCACGACAGTCCCCCGGCAATCGACGGCCGCCATGAGCCGTCAGCGCCTCTTCGTTTTCCATGAAAAAGAGAAAAAGTTCGCGCAGAATGCGTGCGGCCTTGGCGAAATCCTCGTGTACGCTCGGTGCCTGGTAGACGTGGTCATAGAGCCAGTCCCGCAGATCGGTGACGGCTTCGGCCAGAGGATCGGAGAGGCGGATCTCCCCCCCGTCCGCGGCCAGGGAATGTTGGATGATGTCGTTGACCATGGTCCGAATCCGCCGGGAGTGGGTCTCCCCCAATACGGCGATGATCCGCCCGGGGATCTGACCGCTCTTCACCAGTCCCGCGCGCAGGGCGTCATCCAGGTCGTGATTGACATAAGCGATGATATCGGCCAGGCGGACGATGCGCCCTTCGAGAGTGACGGCCCGCACCGCCGGATCGGCCCCCTGAATCGGCCCCTGTCCCTTGGAATGTTTGAGGATGCCGTCGCGCACCTCGAAGGTCAGGTTCAATCCCGCCCCGTCTTTTTCCAGCACGTCGACCACCCGCAGGCTCTGCCGCACATGGTGAAAACCGCCCGGCACGAGCTCGTTGAGTACCCGCTCGCCGGCATGCCCAAAGGGGGTGTGACCGAGGTCGTGTCCCAGCGCGATGGCCTCTGTCAGATCTTCGTTGAGAGCCAGGGCGCGGGCAACGGTCCGGGCGATCTGGGAAACCTCCAGAGTGTGGGTCAGCCGGGTCCGATAATGATCCCCTTCCGGCGCGAGAAAGACCTGGGTTTTGTGTTTCAGGCGCCGAAAAGATTTACAGTGCAGTATACGGTCCCGATCATGCTGAAAGGCGGTTCTGATTGTACAGGATTCTTCCGGACGGGAACGCCCAACACTTTCTTTACTGCGGCAGGCGTGCCCGGACAAAAATCGATCTTCCCGCTCCTCAAGCAAACAACGTATATTCATGACCGCCCTCTTCCCATTCAAACTATGTTTGTGAAAATAGCCGTCCAACCAACCTTAAACCGTGAAAAATTTTCGCCTCAACCATAGCGATCCGGATCATCAGGAGAAGGTTCGGGAACACGGAAAAAGCATTCTTATCGGCAACCGCTCGTGTTTACGAGAAAATCTTCTTGCTTTTATCATTGAATATTGTATTAGTAACATAATTTATTTTTGACAAACACCACAATAACCGATTGCCCAGGAGGAAAGACATGGCGACATTGCTGGAAATGGCGGCTGAAATCGTAGCTGCCCATGCCTCGACAACGACGATGACTAAAGAAGAACTGATGACCGAACTGGTTGAACTGCACAAGACCCTCGGTGCCCTGGAAAAAGGCGAAACGCCGGCTGTCGAAGGGGCCGTGGCCGATGCGGAAGCCGCCGCACCTGTCATTTCTTTAAAAAAAGCCTTTGGCAAAGACAAAGTCACCTGCATGATCTGCGGCAAGGAAATGAAAACCCTGGCCCGTCATCTCAAGACCGCCCACGACCTCAAACCCACGGAATACCGTAAGCAGTTCGGCATCCCCAGCAAGCAGCCCCTGGCGGCCCGTAACTACTCGGAAAGCCGTCGGGCAATGGCCGTGGAACGCGGCCTCGGCGACAACCTCGCCAAGGCCCGCGCCGCCCGCGGCAAAAAGAAGTAGCCAACGCTAAAAGAACTGTTTTTCACGAAAAAAGCGCCCGAATGGGCGCTTTTTTCGTTTCATCAAAAGAGAACAAAAGGAATGCTGCGCAACAGCCGACCCGCAGCATCGACGACCTCGACCCGCCAATCCCCCGTCCATCCCGCCTCCAGCGTCTTGACCGACCAGGTATTCCAGGGGGAATTGCGCACCCGCAACTCGACGCGCGCGACCTCCTGGTCTCCCCGATACCAGACATGGAAGATCGGGGTCGGCTCTTCTGCGCCAACGATCCGCGTGAAACAGTAAAGCGGACCGGCCGCGGCTGACCAGCGCTGCACCCGGTCGACCGGCCGATGGTCCTCGACCTGTGTGGTGATCACCCCCTCGACAATCTCAAGGGCTCCGGCCGCACCGCTCCCCGACACCAGCAACAAGAGAAAGACAAAGATGGTCTTCATGACGGACACGCCTCCTTTTTGTTCCTTGTACAAATGGTCGGGATCGGGTATTTAGAATCCAACAGATGTCACGGCCCGAAAACCCGCCCCCCCCTCTTCCGCCAAGGATACCCCGCAATGAAACGTCTGCTGCTCGGCGACACCCGTCAGCCGCTGCTGGAAACCATCGAAGGCATGCTCAAGCACTGGGGCTACCGGGTACTGGTCTCGTCGCGCCCCGAGCAGATCAAAGTGCTGCTGCGGGAAACCTCCCCCGACCTGCTCATTCTCGGTGCCGAGTTCCTGGCCAACAGCGAAAACTCCCTGCGCAAACGGGTCGAGAAGCTGGTGACTGCGGGCAACTGTCCGCTGCTGGTCCTGAATGAGGAAGGCATCGAAAACAACCTGACGATCCCCCATGACCCGATCGCCGTCCCCATCGACCTTTTCAGCTTCTTTGCCCAAGTGCAGCGCCACACGGAACGCTTCCCCCGCAAAAATTTGCGTCTCACCGTCAAGCTCCCGGGGATGTTCTCCCGGGGAGCCCAGACTTGCCTGGCGGAAGTTCTCAGCCTGAGCATCCAGGGGCTGATGATCAAGACCAGCCTGCGCATGGAACCGGGCGACACCCTGACCGTCTGTGTTCCCCTGGTCGGCATGAGCAAGGAACTGGAACTGACGGGGCGGGTTCTCTACGGCGTTCAGCCCAACGCCGACAACAACTACCTGCAGGGGGTGGGTGTGGAGTTTATCGACCTGAGCGAGTCGGATCGCGAAGCCCTCGGCGACTTTATCCGCAAACGCTTCTTCGGCGACGTCTCCACCGAGGAACATGCCCCCCAGGTCTCGCCGGACCAGTTCGAGCAACCGCGCTGACCAGTGCCCGCCCTAGCCCGTCAACTCTCCCAAGAAACCCTTCCCCGCCCCCACCGGTAAGCCGTAAGCCTCGGCGAGGGTCGCCGCGACATCGGCGAAGGAGGTGCGCACGCCAAGCGCCGTTCCTTGCGCCATGGCCGGCGACCAGACCAGCAGCGGCACATATTCCCGGGTATGATCGCTCCCCGGCGTGGTCGGATCGCAGCCGTGATCAGCGGTGACGATGAGCAGGTCCTCGGCCTTCAGGGCAGCCCGGCACTCAGGGAGCCAGCGGTCGAACTCCTCCAGCGCCTGGCCGAAGCCCTTCGCATCGAGCCGATGCCCGTAAAGCATATCGAAGTCGACGAGATTGGTGAAGATCAGCCCCCGCTCCATTGCCGCGAGAGCGGTGAGGGTCTTGGCCATACCGTCGCGGTTGTCGCTGCTGTAGACGTAGTCGCCGATCCCGCAGCCGGCGAAGATGTCGCGAATCTTGCCGACACCGAAAACCGGAATGCCGGCGGCGGTCATTCCATCGAGGATCGTCGGGGCAGTGGGCGACAGGGAAAAGTCGTGGCGGTTCGCGGTGCGCCGGTAGTTTTCTGGGGCGTCGCCGACAAAGGGGCGGGCGATGACCCGGCCGATACGGTAGGGATCGAGGATGCGCCGGGCGGCGCGGCAGATCTCGTAGAGCCGCTCCACCGGGATGATCCCTTCGTGGGCGGCGACCTGGAAGACCGAGTCGGCGCTGGTGTAGACGATGGGCCGACCGCTGCGCAGATGCTCGTCGCCGAGTTCTTTCAGGATTTCCGTCCCACTGGCGGCGATATTGCCCAAAAAGTCGAGACCCGTCTCCCGCCTCAGGGCGGCGATGATCTCTTCGGGAAAGCCGGTGGGATAGGTCGGCAGGGGATTGGGCTCAATGATGCCGGCGATTTCCCAGTGGCCGGTGGTGGTATCCTTACCGGCCGAAGCCTCGGCCATCCGCCCCCAGCCCCCTTGCGGCGCGGCGACCGTCGGCACCCCGGGCAATTGCAGAATGTTGCCCAACCCCAGCGCCTGCAGATGAGGCAGATCCAGCCCGCCGCAGGCCTCGGCGACATGGCCCAGGGTATTGGCCCCGACGTCGCCGTAGCGCGCGGCATCGGGCAGCTCGCCGATACCGCAGCCGTCGAGAGTGATCAGCAGCACTCGTTTTACCCCGCCCCCCCTCACAGCCCGCTCTCCCGCCGCCACTGATCGACAATGGCCACGCCGCCGCTGCTGCCGATGCGGGTCGCCCCTGCGGCCAGCAGCGCCCGGCAGGTGGTCCAGTCGCGGATGCCGCCGGCCGCCTTGACGCCGATGCGGCCGTCCGCAATCCGTGCCAGCAGTTCGACATCGGCGATGGTCGCCCCGCCTGGACCGAAACCGGTGGAGGTCTTGACATAGGCCGCGCCGGCCCGTACCACTGCCTCGGTCAAAGCGATCTTGCGGGCCGTATCGAGAAAGCAGCATTCGAGGATCACCTTGACCCGGGCCGTCCCGGCGGCGCGCACGACCTGACGGATTTCCTCTTCCACACCGGCAAGTTCGCCATCGAGGGCGTTACCGACAGGGATCACCATGTCGATCTCCGCCGCCCCGACAGCGACGGTCTCGGCGGTTTCGCAGACCTTGACGGCGGGAAGCGTATAGCCGAGGGGAAAACCGATGACCGTGCCGACGGCGACCTCCGAACCGTAGAGCAGATCGGCGGCCAAAGGAACAAAGATCGGGGGGAGGCAGACCGAGGCAAAGCCGTATTCCACCGCCTCCTCGCAGAGGCGGCGCACCTGATCGGCGCGGGTGTCGGGTTTGAGCAGGGTATGATCGATGAGAGGCGCGGGATTGGGGTGGGTCATGGGAATCGCAAAATCGGCGGGGGCGGTTCGTAAACCGCCCCCGCTTTGTCAAAAGGGATGAAAATTGACCTAGCTGCGGTAATCGGCGTTGATTTTCACATAATCGTAGGTCAGATCGGAGGTGTAGTAATAGGCCCGCCCGCTGCCCTGCTTGAGATCGATGAAGACGGTGAATTCCGGGGTCTTCAACACCTCGGTCGCCTTGGCTTCCAGCTCCTTGCCGGTGCCGAGGCCATCCTTGACCACCGGCACCTCGCCGAAGCGGATGTCGACTTTCTCGGGATCGACCTGGGCGCCGCTGTAACCGACGGCGGCGATGATCCGCCCCCAGTTGGCATCCTGACCGAAGAAGGCGGTCTTGACCAGGCTGGAGGTAGCGACGCTGCACGCCGCCTGGCGCGCTTCGGCATCACTTGCCGCACCCGTCACCTCGATGCGTACCAGTTTGGTCGCCCCTTCGCCGTCGCGCACGATCATCTTCGCCAGTTCCAGCAGCACTTCGTCGAGCAGGGACTGAAATTCCCCCGCCGCTTTTGATCCGGCGGCGATCGGCGCGTTCCCCGCCGCGCCGCTGGCCAGAAGCAGCACCATATCGTTGGTCGAGGTGTCGCGGTCGACAGTGATGCAGTTGAAGGAACCGTCCACCGACTGACGCAGGGCAGTGTCGACGAAGCCGCCCTCCAGTTCCGCATCGGTCAAAATAAAGGCGAGCATGGTCGCCATGTTCGGGTGGATCATCCCCGCCCCTTTGGCGACACCAAGAATGCGGTAGGGGCGGCCGTCGACCTCGCCGGTCACGGCATAGCGCTTGGCAAAGGAATCGGTCGTCATGATCGCCGCCGCCACTTCGTCGGCATGATCCTCCCGCAGTTGCGCCGCCAGTTTCGGCACCGCCTCCTCGAACTTGGCCATGGGCAGGGGCGCGCCGATGACGCCGGTGGAAGAGACCGCCACCAACTCCTCGTCGATGCCGAGGGCGGCCGCAGCGATAGCGCCGCAGCGCAGGGCATCCTGGCGCCCCTGCTCGCCGGTGCAGGCGTTGGCGTTGCCGCTGTTGACCAGAATCGCCTGACAACGACCCTGGCGAATGCGCGGTGCGCAGATCTGCACCGGCGCCGCCACCACCTTGTTGGTGGTGAAGACTCCGGCGCAAAGAGCCGGTTTATCCGCCACGATCAGCGCCAGGTCAAGGCGCCCCGATTTTTTCAAGCCGGCGGCGCCGGCCGCGAAGCGGAATCCGGCCACACCATGAAGATCCACCCTGTTCATTCCGCTCGTCCTCCTCTATGAATCGCTGAAACAGACCTTTCTTACTTGCCGCAGCACTTCTTGTATTTCTTGCCACTGCCGCAGGGGCAGGGATCGTTGCGCCCGATCCGCTCCTCGTCCCGCGTCGTCGGCTGCTTGGGCTGGTCGTCGGCGCCGACCCGGTTGAGGATCAGGCGCTGACGGCGCTGCTGTTCTTCCATCCGCTCCACATCCTCCTCGCGGCGCAACTGCACCCGGAAGAGTTTGTTGACCATCTCCTGGCGAATGCGCCCCATCATCTCCATGAAGAGGCGATAGGCCTCCCGCTTGTATTCCTCTTTGGGATTACGCTGGGCGTAGCCGCGCAGGCCGATCCCCTCCTTGAGGTGGTCGATAGAGAGGAGATGATCCTTCCACTGCTGGTCGATGGTCTGCAAAAGCAGCACCTTCATCAGGTGCTCCATGACCGGCGTGGTGAACTCCTCCTCCTTTTCCGCCAGCCGCGTCATGACCTGTTCCTTGAGGGTCTCCTCCAGTTCCTTGCGGGTCAGGCCCTTCTCGATGGCCGGAAGCTGCGGCTCAATCATGAACTGGTCGAACATGTCGAGTGCCAGGCTATCCAAGTTCCACTCGGCTGCGGGGGTCTTTTCCGGGCAGAAGGTGGCGACCACGTCCTCGACCATCTCCAGAACGATCGACTCCACCGTCTCGCGCACGCCCTCACCGCCGAGAACCTCGCGGCGCTGGGTGTAGATGACCTCGCGCTGCTTGTTCATGACGTCGTCGTATTCGATGAGGTGCTTGCGGATTTCGAAGTTGTGCCCTTCGACCTTCTTCTGGGCGTTTTCCACCGCCCGGCTGATCATGCCGTGCTCGATCGGCTCCCCCTCGGGGAGCTTGAGCTTATCCATGACAAAGGCCACCCGGTGCGAACCGAAGATGCGCAGCAGGTCGTCTTCGAGACTCATATAGAAGCGGCTCTTGCCCGGATCCCCCTGACGGCCGCTACGGCCGCGCAGCTGGTTGTCGATGCGCCGCGATTCGTGGCGCTCGGTACCGCAGATATAGAGGCCACCGGCTTCCAGCACCTGCTCTTTTTCGCCGGCGCACAACGCCTGGTATTTTTCCAGCAAGGCGGGAAAGGCCGCCTCGGGCTCCTCTTGTCCCTGGGCTTCGCGCCGGGCGAGCATTTCCGGATTGCCGCCGAGGATAATGTCGGTCCCGCGACCGGCCATGTTGGTGGCGATGGTCACCGCCCCCTTGCGCCCGGCCTGGGCGACGATCTCGGCCTCGCGCTCGTGCTGCTTGGCGTTGAGAACGTTGTGCGGCACGCCGCGCTTACGCAGCATCTCGGAGAGCAGTTCCGACTTTTCGATGGAGATGGTGCCGACCAGCACCGGCTGACCGGTGGCATGGCTCTGCTCGACATCCTCCACCACCGCCTTGAACTTCTCCATTTCGGTCTTGTAGATGACGTCGGCCATGTCCTGACGTTGCATCGGCCGATTGGTCGGGATTACCACCACGTCAAGTTTGTAGATCTGGTGAAATTCCGTCGCCTCGGTGTCGGCGGTACCGGTCATCCCCGAAAGCTTTTCGTACATGCGGAAGTAGTTCTGGAAGGTGATGGTCGCCAGGGTCTGGTTCTCGTTCTCGATCTTGACCCCTTCCTTGGCCTCCACCGCCTGGTGCAGGCCGTCGCTCCAGCGCCGTCCCGGCATGAGCCGACCGGTGAACTCGTCGACGATCATCACCTCGCCGTCTTTCACCACATAATCGACATCGCGTTTGAACAGGGCGTGGGCCTTAAGCGACTGATTGACGTGATGCAGAATCTCGATGTGCTGGGGATCATAGAGGTTATCCACGTTCATCAGCTTCTCGACCCGCAACACCCCCTGCTCGGTGAGGGTGGCCGATTTGGCCTTCTCGTCGATGGTGTAGTCGCCCGTATATTCCTTGACCTTACGCCCGAGCTTCTCGTCGCGATGCTCGATCACCTCCCCCTTTTTCAGCATGGGGATGATGCGGTTCACCGTGTAGTAGAGCTCGCTGGAGACCTCGCTCGGCCCGGAGATGATCAGCGGCGTACGCGCCTCGTCGATGAGGATCGAGTCGACCTCGTCGACGATGGCGAAATGATGTTCCCGCTGCACGTAGTCGTTGAGCGAGAACTTCATATTGTCACGCAGATAGTCGAAGCCGAATTCGTTGTTGGTGCCGTAGGTGATATCGCAGGCGTAGGCGGCTTTGCGCTGGGCGTCGGTCAGACCGTGGACGATGACCCCGACAGAGAGGCCGAGAAAACGATGGATGCCCCCCATCCATTCGGAGTCACGGCGAGCCAGGTAGTCGTTGACGGTGATAACATGCACGCCGCGCCCGGTCAGGGCATTGAGATAGGACGGCAGGGTCGCGACCAGGGTCTTGCCCTCGCCGGTCTTCATCTCGGCGATCTTGCCGGAATGCAGCACCATGCCGCCGAGCAACTGCATGTCGAAGTGGCGCATGCCGAGCACCCGCTTGCCCGCCTCACGCACCACGGCGAAGGCTTCGGGGAGCAGCTGGTCGAGGGTCTCACCAGCGGCCAGCCGTTCACGGAACTCCAGGGTCTTGCCGCGCAACTGCTCGTCGGAGAGCGCGGCGATTCCCTCCTCCAGGGCATTGATCCGCGCGATTACGGCGCCCATGCGCTTGAGTTCGCGGTCGTTCTTGCTGCCGAAGAGTTTTTTGATCAAACCACCCATCATCAGAAAGTCTCCAAATGCGATCCCCGTGAAAGTGAAAACCGGGACCGGAATAAATAGATGCGAAGGTTGTGAGAAAAGACTGGGGATAATAACACAAAAAAAATCCCCCTACCAAGTACAAAGCCGCCATAACGACGAACGCCCCGGGCAACCGGGGCGTTCACAAAACGCAGAAAAAAGAAGCGACTAAATATATTTTTTGGGATTGAGGGGAAGATTGTTGCGGCGGACTTCGTAGTGAACGTGGGAGCCGGTGGAAGCCCCGGTGTTGCCGACGGCGGCGATCTTCTCGCCGCGCTTGACCCGCTGCCCGACCTTGACATGGTTCTGAGAATTATGCGCATAGAAGGTCTGGAAGCCGTAGCCGTGATCAATGACGACCAGCTTGCCATATCCGGCTACCGTCTCCGACCGGCTGACGATGCCGTCCGCCGTGGCATAGACCGGCGTCCCGGTGCGCGCCGCGATGTCGATCCCCTCATGCATGGTGGGTCGCCCCGAGAAGGGGGAACGCCGCATGCCGAAACCCGAGGTCACCATCCCCCGCGTCGGCCAACCGCGCGGCTTGGAGCCGAGCAGGGAGCGCTCGTCGCTGAGTAGCCCATGGACCTCTTCCTGGCTGGCCCGATGCAGGTCGATGGCGCGCATGATCTCGTCGATTCGACGCTGCACCTCGGAAAAATCCTCGGCCGGATCGTCCTCCAGCGGGCCGCCGATGCCGGTCAGGGCGTCGGCCTTGGGCTTGGCCAGTTTGGCCATGACCCGCACCTTGGCGTCATTCTGCGCCAGCACCACAAGCTCCTGGCGCAAGACCTCCAGGTGCTCGGTCAGCCGTTGCATATCCCCTAGGCGCTCCTGGTTTTCCGCCCGCAAGCGGGTCAGTTCACCATGATCGACACGAATGCGGGCATAATCGTAAAGGAGCAGGGCCGCGCCGAGCACAAGCGCCACCACCAAAGCGGAGGCGATCCCCAGCCAACGGCGCCTGAGCGCAAAACGGCGGACCTGGTGGGACCCTTCGGGAATAACGAGTACGGTATATTTTTTCGCGGACAAACCTAGACCTCCCCCGTGACGCCGGAACGACCGGCGTCTGCGACGTGGTTTTGGGCCATGTGGATTAATACCGCGAAAACCCTATGGATGTCAAATTCATAGCACAAAAGGATCAGTCTGCGGCGGGGTCCCGGAACTCGATACTCATAGCGATTTCATCACATTCCGGGAACTTGGGGCACTTGATACAGTCGCTCCAGATTTTGTGGGGGAGTTCGGATTTTTCGATTTCATGAAAACCGAGCTTGCCGAAAAAAACCGGCTTGTAGGTGAGGGCGAAGACCCGCTGAAGGCCCAGGCCTCGGGCTTCGTCGAGGCAGGCGTCGACCAGTTTCCGGCCGACCCCCCGCCCTTCCTGCGCGGCATCGACCGCCAGGGAACGGACCTCGGCGAGATCGGACCAGCAGATATGCAGGCAGACAGTGCCGACCACCTGCTCGTCCACTTCGAAGACATAGAAATCGCGAATGCCCTCGTAGATGTCGGCCAGGGAACGGGAGAGCATCAGCCCCTGCTGGGCGTAGGAGAGCAGCAACTTGTGAATTGCTTTGGCATCGGCCATACGGGCTTTACGGATCATGGCGAATCTCCCATGAAAGCGGCTGGGTCAGGCGCCTCGCGACGCCCCGATCAGTTCGCGGGCGTGGTCGAGGGTGCGTTCGGTAATCTTGGCGCCGCTGAGCATGCGGGCCATTTCGTGGGTCCGTTCCTCGTCGTCGAGGCGGACCAGAACGGTATGGGTGCGGCCGTCCCGCTCCTGCTTCTCAACCCGGTAATGGGCCTCGGCAAAGGCGGCGACCTGGGGCAGATGGGTGATGCACAACACCTGGCGCCCCCGGGCCACGGCGCGTAGTTTCTCGCCGACGGCGGTAGCAGCCTCGCCACCGATCCCGGCGTCAACCTCGTCGAAGATCTGGGTCGGGATGGCGTCCGCCTCGGGCGCGGCGTTTTTCAGCGCCAGCATGATCCGTGACAGCTCCCCCCCCGAGGCGATGCGAGCCAGAGGTTTGGCCTCCTCGCCCGGGTTGGGGGCAAGGAAGAATTCCCCCTTTTCCAGGCCGCGCGCGCCCGGCTCCACCAGGGGCGTCAGACGCATTTCGAAGCGCGCCCGGGCCATGGCCAGCCCGGCCAGCTCTGTCTCGACCTTGCGCCGCAAGAGCTCGGCTCCCTGCCGCCGCCGTTCGGAAAGGGCCGCGCCGGAACGGGTCAGTTGCTCACGCGCCTTGGCCAAGCGGCGTTCCAGTCCGTCACGGGTGCCGTCGATATCCTCCAACTCGGCCAACTCGGCCTCGATCCGTTCGCGCAGGGCGAGCATCTCGCCGATGGTCGGCGCGTACTTGCGCTTGAGCGTGGCAAGCAGCGCCAATCGTTCCTCGACCTCGTTCTGCCGGGTCGGCTCAAACTGAATTTTCTGCTCTTGGGCACGCAACTGCAAGGCCACATCCTCCAGGGCGAAAACGGAAGATCGCAGGGTCTCAGCCAGCGGCCCCAAGGCGGGATCGACGCTGACCAGCTGTTCGAGGCCGGAGGCCAAAGTTTGCAGTCGCTCGCAGACCGCGCCGTCTTCGCCGTAGAGGGTTTCGTAACCGCCGGCGGTGGCTGCCAGCAGCTTTTCACCGTGCAGCAGCAGCAACCGTTCCGCCTCCAGCTCCTCGTCCTCGCCGAGGCGCAGGTTGGCCTCGGCCAGTTCGCGGTTCTGGTAGCCGAGCAGATCCAGGCGCTGCCGACGCTCCCGCTGCGCCTCGTCGAGGCGGCGCAGATGTTCCTCCAGGCTGCGGACCTCGCTGTAAATCCCCCGGTATTCTTCCAGCAAGGCTGCGGCGTCAGCCAGCGCATCGAGCATTTCCAGGTGCAGATCGGGACGCTGCAAACCCTGCTGAGCATGCTGGCCATGAATGACCATCAGCCCGGCGGTCAATTCCTGCAACTGCCCGAGGGTCGCCAGGGCCCCGTTGATGAAGACCTTGTTCTTACCAGAACGGGAAACGGTACGCCGCACCAGTAATTCGTCGCCGTTCTCGAAACCGGCCTCGGCCAGTTGCCGGCGGAATTCCGGCGCGGCGGCCAGATCGAAAATCGCCTCCACCGTCGCCTCTTCCTCGCCGGTGCGGATCAGTTCGGGACGGGCGCGCTCGCCCAGGAGCAGACCGACGGCGTCGATGACGATGGACTTGCCCGCCCCGGTCTCGCCGGTGAGCACGTTGAAGCCGGGTCCGAAAGCCACCTGCAGGCCCTCGATGATGGCGAAGTTGCGGATGATCAGGTCGGTCAGCATGGCCGGATACTCAGCGCGCCCCCCAGTGCAGTTTGGTGCGCAGCACCTCGAAGAAATCCTTGGACGGGCTCTTGATCAGCAGGGTGCTGCTGCGGGATTTGCGGATCTCGACGACATCGCCGCCGTGCAGGGGCATCCCCACCTGGCCGTCGGCGGTGAAGACCACGTCTTCATCCTGAAATTTGACCTCGACGCGAATGGTCGACTCGTCGGAAACGATGATTGGTCGGTTGGTGAGCATGTGCGGACAGATGGGGGAGATGACCAGGCAGTGCAGCCCGGGATAGATGATGGGACCGCCGGCCGCCAAGTTGTAGGCGGTGGAACCGGTGGGGGTGGAGATAATCAGGCCGTCGGCCTTGAAGGTGGTCAGGTAATCGCCGTCGACCGTGACCTCCATGTCGATGATGCGGGCGATGGCCCCTTTGTTGATGACTACGTCGTTGAGCACCCGGTAGCGCCCGACTTCCTGACCGTCCCGCCGGACCACGGCTTCAAGCATCAGCCGGTTGGTCACCTCGAATTCCCCTTCGATGACCTTTTCCAGCACCGGATAGAGCTCGGCGAGGGGGATCTCGGTGAGAAAACCAAGACTGCCGAGGTTGACGCCGAGGATCGGAGTGCGCAGATCGCCGACCTTGCGGGCGACGGAAATCAGCGTACCGTCGCCGCCCAGGACAACAATGAGATGAACCATGGCCGGGATCGACCCGGCGGGATAGCCCTGGTAATCCCCCATGTCGGCAGCCAGGCGCTCGTCGAGAAAGACCTCGACCCCTCTGCCCTGCAACCAGGCGGTCACTTCCCGAGCCACCACGATGGCGGCGGGATTGCTGCGTTTGGCGTAGAGTCCGACCCGCTTCATAGGCACCCCCTTGTCAAGAGAACCGGAAGATAGCACAGGGGCGGGTCAAAGTCCATGCTCGCGGGCGCCCCCGGCACGGGGAAATGGCGCAAGGAATTTCGTCTTCGCCGACGCCTGTGCTAAAGTTGTCGCGGCAAACGAACCTTTTTTACGGATAGGAAGCCATGGACCTTTTCGAACACGGCGCCCAACGGGGCATCGACGCCCCCCTGGCCGAACGCCTGCGCCCCCGCTCCCTGGATGAGATGGTCGGCCAACCGCACCTGCTCGGCGAAGGCAAGGTGTTGCGCCGACTGATCGAAGCCGACCAGGTCGCTTCGGTGATCTTCTGGGGGCCGCCCGGCACCGGCAAGACCACCCTCGCCCAGGTCATCGCCAACTCGACCCAAAGCCGCTTCGTCTTCTTCTCGGCGGTCTTGCAAGGGGTCAAGGAGGTGCGCGAAATCGTCGCCCAGGCGCGGGAGGAGAAGGCCTATCACGGCCGCAAGACGCTCCTCTTCGTCGACGAGATTCACCGCTTCAACAAGGCCCAGCAGGACGCCTTTCTCCCCTACGTCGAGCGCGGCGACATCATCCTCATCGGCGCCACCACCGAAAACCCCTCTTTCGAGGTCAACTCGGCGCTCCTCTCCCGCTCCCGGGTCTTCGTCCTCCATCCCCTGGAACCGGCCGACATCCGCCTTCTCCTGCAACGGGCCCTCGACGACCCGCGCGGCCTCGGCGGTCGCAACCTGGAACTGGCCGAGGACGCCGCCGACTTTCTCGCCGAGCAGGCGGACGGCGACGCCCGCGTCGGCCTCAATACACTGGAGGTCGCCGCCGCCGGCGTCACCGGAACGATCAGCCTGGAAGCGGTGCAGGAGGCGTTGCAGAAGAAAGCCCTGCTCTACGACAAGGGGGCCGAGGAGCACTACAACGTCATCTCCGCCTTCATCAAGAGCCTGCGTGGTTCCGACCCCGATGGCGCCCTCTACTGGCTGGCGCGGATGCTGGAGGCGGGGGAAGATCCGCTCTTCATCGTCCGGCGCATGGTCATCTTCGCCTCCGAGGACGTCGGCAACGCCGATCCCCGCGCCCTGCAGATCGCCCTCGCCGTCCAGCAGGCGGTACACTTCGTCGGCCTGCCCGAAGCCCGCATCAACCTCGCCCAAGGGGTCACCTACCTGGCCACCGCGCCCAAGAGCAACGCCAGCTATCTCGGCATCGACCAGGCCCTGGCCGAGGTCCGCAAGAGCGGAGCCCTTCCCGTCCCCCTGCATATCCGCAACGCCCCGACCAAACTGATGAAGGAACTCGGCTATCACCAGGGCTACCAGTACGCCCACGACTTCGCAGGCGGCGTCGCCGACCAGCAGCATCTCCCCGACCGGCTGCGCGGCAAAGTCTTCTACCGCCCCACCGACCGCGGCTACGAAAAAACCATCGGCGAGCGGATGGCCTACTACCGGGAACTGCGCAAGGGGACGAAACGCCAGGGGAAAGAGGTCGCACGGGAGGTCGAAGGGGAAGAACGGGAGCCCAAGGAGGAAACCCCGCCCCCGGCGGGAGAGGGGCAAAAGTGAGAATCGCCCCAAGGGGCAACACCAACTCAGCTTTCGGCTGGGCTATTGTCTCCTTGACTCCCCGTAGCGAATCTCCTACCCTCAGCTGCCATGAGCATAGAAAAAAACTTCGACATCCCCTTCATCGCCGCCCTCGCCTTGAGGGAGAAACAGATTCAGCAGAACTATCGCCCGATCATTGCCGTGCATAAGTGGTTCGCCCGCCGCCCCGGCACCTTGTTCCGGGGCCTGATTCTTTCCGAATTCAGTTCCTCCCCTCTGCGTGAAGCATTCTACTCCGCCAACAATTTAAGCGGCATCGCCATCGCCGATCCCTTCATGGGCGGCGGCACACCACTCATCGAAGCCAACCGCCTCGGCTGCGATGTGCTCGGCTACGACATCAACCCGATGGCCTGGTGGATCGTCAACCGGGAAATCGAACATCTCGATCTGGCGCGATACCGTCAATCGGCCACCGGACTGATGACGGCGCTCGAAAACGAAGCCGGTTCGTTTTACCGCACCCGCTGTCTGAAATGCGGCTCCGGCGAAGCCCACGTAAAATATTTTCTCTGGGTCAAGGAGCAAACCTGTCACCAGTGCGGGAACGAGTTCGATCTTTTTCCCGGCTACCTGCTGGCCGAGGACAAACGCCACCCGGAAAACATCTTCATTTGCCCGGCCTGCGGCGATCTGAACGGCGTTCGCGACCGTAAAAATCCAGGCCGGTGCGATTCCTGCGACCGCCCGTTGACCCTGGGAGGACCGGCCAGGCGAAATAAATGCGCCTGTCCGCGCTGCGGCGCGATTAATACCTATCCCACCCCAACCGCCGGGCCGCCCCGACACCGGATGTTCGCCATCGAATACCATTGCCGTCACTGCAAACCGACCCACCAGGGGCGTTTTTTCAAAAAGCCCGAGGACAGTGATCTGGCGGCCTATGCCGGGGCATCGGCACGGTTGCGGCAAACCACGGCCCGTTTCGTTCCGGACGATGACATTCCGCCAGGGGACGAGACCACGCGACTACTCCGCTGGGGCTATCGTCGTTATTCGGAAATGTTCAACAACCGGCAGTTGCTCGGCCTGGAATTGAGCGGCCGGCTCATCGCCGCCGAACAGGATGACCGGGTCAAAAACGCCCTCGTCACCAACCTCTCGGATCTCCTCCGCTACCAGAACATGCTTTGCCGTTATGACACCATGGCCCTGAAATCCCTCGATATTTTTTCGGTGCATGGATTTCCGGTCGGGCTCGTCCAATGCGAATCGAACCTGCTCGGCATCGCCAATGGCGGAGGAGTGAGCGTGGGGAGCGGCGGCTGGTCGAACATCTTGGAGAAGTACCTGAAAGCAAAAACCTATTGCGATTTCCCCTTCGAGACCCGCATCGAAGGAAGCCGAAAGGTTCAGGTGCCGATTGCCGGCGAGTGGATCGGCGACCGGAATAACGGTAAACCGGGCGAAAAACAGCGCGCGGTCCGCCTCCATTGCGGCAGCGCCACCCTCGCTGAACTGCCCCCGGCGAGTCTGGATGGGGTTTTTACCGACCCCCCCTATTTCGGCAACGTCCAATACGCCGAATTGATGGACTTCTGCTACGCCTGGGTGCGACGACTCGTCGGGGAAGGCATCCCGGAACTCGCCTCTCATACAACCCGCAACCGAGACGAGCTGACCGGAAATGTCACCATGGAACGGGGGCTTGACCACTTCGCCGAAGGACTTTCCCAAGTCTTCCGCAACATGACAAAAGCGCTGAAACCCGGACGGCCGCTGGCGTTCACTTATCACCATAACCGTCTGGAAGCATACTTGCCCATCGCCATGGCGATCCTCGACGCCGGTCTCGCCTGCACCGTCGCCCTCCCCTGCCCGGCAGAAATGGGTGCGTCCATTCACATCAGCGGTACCGGCTCGTCCGTCGTCGACACGGTTTTCGTCTGCCGGTCGACAGGTGCCATTTCCCGCCGAACCTTGGCAAGAACCACGGAGGATTTGGCCGGGCTCATTGCCGAGGATCTCGAAAAACTCCGCGAGGGGAATCTGAAACCAACACCTGGCGATATCCGTTGTCTCAGCCACGGGCATCTGATTCGCATCGCCATCTGGAACTTGAGACCGAACTGGGACGGAAACCTTCCCGCCCGCGAAAAACTGGGCCGGTTAACCCGACATTTGGCATCGCTGCCGCAAGTGGCCGAGATCGAAGCCGTCATCGCTACCGGGAGCCCCGAGCCGCTTCGTCTTGCCGTCAACGAAGCATCGGCAACCTACGGAACGAAATCCGAATATTTGCACTTTTAATGCAAGGAGGGACCATGTCCGGCAATCGCCCCTTTGAGTTGTCGCGAGAAGAACTGGAACAACGGATCGAAGCGATGGTAACCGTCACCATGGCCGATCTGTCCTCGGAATTCCTGCTTATGCCAACCGGCGGCGACTTCGTCAAATATCGCGAATTTCAGATGGCTTACGAGGTCTTGAAGCGAACCACCGAGTGCTTCGGGAACCTTTCCCTGGCTACCGTTCAGTCCGCGTTGCAGGAAAACAGCTTGGCCCTGGGAGCACTGCGCTCCATTTTGGGGATGACCGCTCCGGAATGGGCGGAACTGGCCCGGATGGAACTACGCAGCGACATCACCCAGGGTGCGGCGCGAAACATCGATAAGGATTGTCGAACAGCCGACTATTACAGCAAGTTATGCGAACGCAAATTAGCCAAAAAAACGCTGGAGCGGATCGATGCCCTCGTCGAGGTCGCCATCCAATACCTCAAAAAAGGCGCACCCACCGAACAGGAAGGTTTCATCCATCGCCTCGCCAAATTCGATACGGCGCATGGCGCGGACTCCCTCACCCACGCCGCCAGAGAAAACGCCCCCTATGCCGTGCTTCTCTATGAACGCTACCTTGGCCGCCCGTTCGCCGCTCATCGCGATGCCGTTTCCGAACTGGTCGGAGAAGTCATGGAAAACGCCATCGAACGACATCTGCGCGATGCCGGAGTTTCCTACCGTAAAACCGGCCGGGCCGAAAGAATTCCCGGATTCGGCCAAGCCCCCGACTTCTGCATACCGGATGAAATCAATCCGGCGGTAATCATCGAGGCCAAGGTAACGAGCGACGACGGTACGGCCAGGGATAAGGTAACGCGGATCAAGGAACTGGAAACCCAGAGGAACAGGCATGTGACGGAAGGGAAGCCTTGGTATGAGGTCATTGCCTGTATCGATGGGCGCGGTTTCAGGCAGCGCCGTTCGGATATGCGCGATCTCATCCTGCGCTTAGATGGCAAAGTGTTCACTGCGGCGACCATCGATCAACTCATAGACCACAGCGCCATCAAAAAGTTCTCCGGCAAACGACCGTAAATCAATTTAGGTCTGTGGAATTGAGAATCCGTGAGCCAAACATTTATATGCAACCCCGCCCAACAAAGAGCATCCATGAATAAAGAAGAAGCGCAACGGCGCGTTGATCGGATGCTGGCGTTTCGGGAGGAGTTGGCACAGCTTGAATCGGAAGGGCTGCTGTCGCTGACGGAAGAGGAACGCCGCCGACTCGACACCTACCACCGGGGATTGCAGAGCGAACTGTCGCGGCTTTTCGATATCGACGTGACCGGGACGGAAAAACAGCTTTCCTGGGGGATGCGCATTGTCTCCCTGCTGGGCGCGCTGGCTATCTCGGCAGCGATTTTCTTTTTTTTCTACCGCTTCTGGGGACTGCTCGCGACCTCGGCGCAAGTGGCCATCCTGATCGCCGCGCCGCTGCTCGCCACGATCGCCGCCGACTTCGCCGCCCGCCGGGAACGCTCCGGCTATTTCACCGGCATCCTCGCCCTGGTCGCCCTGACCTGTTTTATCCTCGACCTCTCCGTGATCGGCCGGATCTTCAACATCATCCCGAGCCAGAATGCCTTTCTCGCTTGGAGCGCTTTCGCCCTGCTGCTCGCCTACGGCTACGGCCTGCGGTTGATGCTGGTCGCCGGCATGGTTTGCCTGCTAGCCTTTCTCGCCGCCACCGTCGGCACCTGGAGCGGCTGCTACTGGCTCTCCTTCGGCGAGCGGCCGGAAAACTTCATCGTCGCCGGCGCCTTGCTGACCCTGGTTCCCTTGATCCCCCATCGCCGTCATCCCCGGTTCGCCAACAGCTACCGGATTTTCGGCCTGTTGACCATTTTCATCGCCATCCTCATCCTCGCCAACTGGGGCCACGGCAGTTATCTCCCCTGGACCACCAAAGCCATCGAATATGGATACCAGACCGCCGGATTTGTCCTTGCCGCCGGGGTGATCGCCCTGGGCATCCGCCGCCGCTGGGCCGGAGTGACCAATCTCGGCGCGACCTTTTTCGTGCTTTACCTGTACACCAAGTTCTTCGACTGGTGGTGGGACTGGCTGCCCAAATACCAGTTCTTTCTGCTGCTCGGCCTGGTCGCCATCGGTCTGCTGCTGGTACTGCAACGCTTGCGCGGCGCACGCCGGGAGGTACACCCATGAAACGCCTGCATCTTTGGCCGGCCCTGGCCCTGGTCCTCGCGGTCAACGCCTTCGCCTTGACCGGCGTGGTGCGCAATCGCGCCGGTGAACCCGAGGCGGCGATGACCCTCAGCGAACGGGAACTCTGGCTGCTCGGCGGCTCCGGGCACGAGGAGAACAGCGGGGTTGCGTTGCGGTTGCAATGGGACCGACACGCCTCCACCCAAGACTGGTTCAACGCTGAGAAGATGGCTGAACTCGGAATAAAGAAACCGGAAAAACCCGAAGGTTCCGAGACGATCCGCTGGCCCCAGGCGAAAAAAATCTTTGTCGTGTTCGAATATGAGGGCGAGTCTTGGCGGAGGTTCAAGGAGGAAAAAGAACGGAAAATAGCGGAACTGAATGAAGCCCTGGCGCGCGGGGAAGAACGTGAACCGTCCCGAATGTCAATCGACGGGGAGATTCGATCCCTGAAAAAAGATCTCTCTTTTGAATCCCGGCTGATTCCCGTCGACGCCGGCCTAGATCCCGGTTCATTGCGGGACCGCTACCCGGACAACCGTCGGTATCTGATCGTTTCGGCCCTGGCGCGGGCGGCCACCAGCTACGTCGACGGAGGGGAGGCCGTCAAGGTCCGTACCGGGGAAATCGATGCCCTGCTCGTTTCCGAGCTGCACGTTCCCCTGAAACTGACCGCGCCCTTGCATGGCCTCGCCCCATCGGGAAGCCTCCTCAATTATCGCCACGATCAGCCGGACGCGCCGCCCGAGCCGCGCTACGCGGTCGATGTTCGCTGGGGGCGGCGGTTCGAGCCCTGGGTGACGGCGGTGCGGCGGATCGACAAGGAAGCGGAATAGTCCGCCCCCCTATTCCATCACCAACCGGAACCCGACCTGGTTGCTCTCCCGGTCGGGGGAGCGTTTGCCGCGATTGCCGCAGCGGACGCTGCCGGGGGAATCGGCCCAGCTGCCGCCGCGGCGGACCTTGGTTTCGCCTTCGGTGTGCAGCGGGTTGCTGCGGGCATGACTCTTGTACGCGTCGGGACTGTAGCCGTCCACCGTCCATTCCCAGACGTTGCCGAGCATGTCGTAAAGCCCGAAGGGGTTGGGGAAATAGTTGCCGACCGGGGCGGTGGCGACGAACTCGTCGTCGCAGTCATGTTTCTGCCAGGGGCAGGGATCGCTCTTTTGCGCCACCCGGTCGTAGACATTGGCGAATTTGCAGGACTGATCCGACTCGTCCCCCCAGAAGCGCTCCCAACTGGTGCCGGCGCGGCAGGCGAATTCCCATTCGGCTTCGGTGGGCAATCGAAACTTGCGTTCCCCCCCCTGTTGCTGCGTCAGCCAGTCGGCGTAGTCCCGTGCCTGCTGCCAGCTGACGTTGACCACCGGCAGGGCGGCGCCGTTCATGGACAGACCTTTATAGCTGCCGCTGTCGTGATCCGTTTTGAAGTTCTTGAACTGGGCGTTGGTGACCTCGAAACGCCCCATCCAGAAACCGTCCACGCAGACCTTGTGCGGCGGCGCCTCGTCGGCGTAGTTCTTCCGATACAGCGCCTCCCCCTCCTCGCGGATGACCCGCGCCTTTTCTTGCTCGGACTGGCCCATGGTAAAACAGCCGCCTTCGATCCAAACGAATTCATGGCCACGGGTCTCGTCCTTCCAGACCTGCCCCATTTGAGCCTGCTTCGGCACCTCGCCGGTAACGACATCCCCCGTCGCCACCGGCGAGGCGGCGACGGGCTCGGGCGCCGACGGGGGCTTCACCGATTCCTCCTCGATCACCAGCGCCCGGGCCAGTTCGTCCATGCGTCCGGGGATCTGATCGGGATTTTCCACCTTGATGTCGGAAGTGCGCAGAATCGTGCCGGTGGTGGTATCGATGAGTCGGGCGGTAACGGACAGGGTCTTGCCCCAGCGCAGCACGCCGCCGCTGACCACGCCGGAGACGCCGTAAATCTTGCCGATCTCGGCGGCGGCTTGGTCGTCGAGCAGGCCGCTGGCGGCAAGCTGCTGCTCTTCCAGCACCTTTTTCAGCAGCACCCGTTCCTTGAGATCGAAGGCGCGGGTACGCCCCAAGGCGCTGATCATCCATTCGGCAATGATCGCCCCGGCATCGGGAATGCCGAGCTCGCCCATGACGTCGAACTCGACCACCGCCACCGGCATCTTGGCATCGCAATCTCCCGCGGTCGTCACCGGCGGCTGTACCAACAAGCCGAGCAGCAAGATTCCCAGATAGACAAATCGTTTCAGCATGGTTTCATCCCGTCGGAAAGGTGTAAGTCCCCCTTTGAAAAAGAGGGGTTTGGGGAATTTTCCGCCTCAGTCAAAATAATTATTGGTCGCCCGGGCAAAGGCCTCGAAAATCCGCGGCACTTCGAGGCCACGTCGCTCTAGGGCCGATTTGCGCAGGGCGATGACATACTGGTTGGAGAGCCGCACCGGCAACTCAAAGGCGGCCTGCCCGGTTTCGAGAAGGGTCAGCGCCAGTTCCGAGGCGACCTCCCCCTGCTCGAAGGGGGAAACGCCGATGGCGAGCATCGCCCCGTCCTCGGCGTTGAAGACGTTCATGCCGACCACCGGCATGGCGGCGTGGGTTTCCGTCCAAGTCATGACCTCCGTAGCCGGAACCATTTTTCCATAATCGTCGGCGCTGCTCAACTGGCGATAGCCGCCGACCAGCAGGTAGTCGACCTGTCCGGTCAGCTCCGCCACCGCCGCCTGCCATTCGGCGAAGCTGTCGACGTGCCGCGCGCCGCGATAGTCGAGCCCTTCCCAAGCACAGCCGGCAAGATATTCGGCATCGGAAACCGCCGAGGAGGAGGTGTCGCAGAGCAACATGACCCGCGCCGTCCGGTTCCGGTCGCGGTCGAGAAAGCGTAGGCATTCGGCGATGGCCTCGGCGGGTTTGCGCTCGAGGATGCCGGTCACGTTTTGCGCGCTGGGATAGCCGTACTCCTCGACGCCGCCGTTGACCCCGGCGAAGACGATGCGCAGACGGGGATGATCGACGTAGTGGCGGGCGACCAGTTCCTGGGCGGGATCATCCACGGCGATGAGCACGTCGGGGGCCGCCGCGTCGATGGCGCGCCGCGCCGCCAGCCCGGCACGGCGCAGATAGTCCTTGTCCTTGGTCCCCTTGGTCTTCATGTAGTAGGGGTTGATCCGCACCCAGCTCTGGGCTTTGAGAACCCGGGCGAATCCGGCGTCGACCTCGCGGGTCCAGGCATAATCCTTGTCGTAGCTGTGCAGCACGAAAATGGTGGGGCGCTGCCAGCCGACGTAGAAAACCACCCCGAAACAGGCGAAAAAAAAGGCCGCCATAGCCAGACGGATGGACAGGCGCAGGCTCATAGAATCCCCAGATAGTGCCAGAAGGGAAAGGAGGCATAGATGGCAAGCAGCTTGGCCGGCCACAGCAGGGCATGGAAGAGGATCAGGCGCGGGCTGTCCATGGGCATGGTTGCCTCGGTCATGGAAGCGAATTGCAGATAATAGGAGGATTGGAAGGGCCAGATGAAACTTTCACCCAGCAGCAGGATGACAAAACCGACCAGCCAGGGGTTGACGCCGACCGCCACCGCCGAAGGCATGAGGAAGGTGGCGAAGACCACCACCGTGGCATTGATCGGCAAGGCCAGGCGTACCAGGAAGATAGCAAGGGCCAGCAGCAGGATAAAGATGCTGAAGTCCTCGCGCATGTAGGCGGTCAGCCAGCTGAACTGGCTGGTAAACCAGGCATCGGCGTCGACGTAGCGGATCGCCTCGACCAGACTGATGAGGGCGCCGAGATAGACGAGAAAGCTCCAGTCGATACTCTTGCGAAATTCGCGGACATCGAGAAAGCCGAACATCAAGAGCACGTACATGATGGCGAAGGTGATCCAGGGCACCTCCACGCCATGCAGGGAGACGGTCAGCACCGCCGCCAGCATCAACAGCAGACCAAGGAACGACGCCCATTCGCTGCTCTTCATCTTGCCGAGGATACGCAGCTGGTCGGCGATCAGTTCGCGGGACATGGTCGGGCGGCTGGGATTGCGGAAAATCAGCCAGGCCAAGAGCAGATAAAGCAGGGTCAGCACGATCCCGCAGACAGAGGCGGCGAAGAACCAGTAGACCCACTGGAACTGGGCCTGATCCTGCAAGGGGAGGAAGCCGAAGATAACGAAATTGATCGACTTGGCGCTCATGAAGACTGAAGACAGCAGGCTGATGCCGGACAGGACACTGACCGCCAGCCGCTGCTTCTCGTTGGCGCAGGAATCCTTGCCCAGAGTCCCCGCCAGGTCGTTAAAGAAGGGGGCGACGATCGCCACCCGGCCATTGGCGGTCGGGACGATGGGGGTGAGGATGACCCCGGCGATAAAGAGGCTGAGGTTGTACCAGATTTTGTTGGGCGGACCGAGGCGCAGCAGCCAGAGGAGTACCCGGTAGCTGAAGCCGGAGGTGGTAGTGACGACGCTCAGGGCGAAGATGCTCAGAGCCATGAAGAAGGTGTCGGAGGAGAAACCGGACAGGGCCACTTCCGGCGGCGTCAGATTGAGCAGGACGATGCCGAGGACGGCGAAGAGGGCGGGGACGAAATCGGGGAGCAGGCGGAAGACCCACATGACCACCGCCGAGGAGACGACCGCGAGCAGGTAGGCGGTCTGAACGCCGGCGATATCCGGGGCATTCCGCAGCAGAAAGAAGACGGCGAAGGGGACTGCCGTGGCAAGGAGCCAGCCACTCAGAACCCGCGCCCCGCCCTTGTCTTTAACGGCTGCGGCGACGGCCCCGACCCGCTCCCGCGAACGCCCTTCCTGGCCGCGCTCAGACAGGGATTCGAGCAACGCCGTCAGCACCGACTTGGTTTCTTCGGCGAGCTTGCGCAGCGAGGGACCGGGGATGGCCAACACCCGCGCCGGACCGAGGGCGGTGGCGGTCGCCTGATAGTCGGCCAGACCGATCCCCGCCTCCTCGCCGAGAAAGCCGCCGGCAATGCGCGCCTTGCGCCCGCACCCGAGATCGAGCTCGAATTCCCCTTCCAGAATCAGAAAAGTCGCCTCGGCCGTGGCGCCGAAGGACTGCAAGGATTCGGCGGGGGCAAGAAGTCGCTCGGTCACGTGCGGCAAGAGGCGGGCCAGCCCCTGCCGCGAACAGTCGCGAAAGAGGGGGATGGATAAGAGGGTTTCCGCCGCATCCAGGGAACTCATGCATCCTCCCGAAAGCCCGGTTCGAGTCTTGCGTCGAGCAGATCACACTTTCACGCCCCCCCCCCCTTTTCTTCAAGAAAAAAAGAGGCGCCACCGCCATAACGCGAAGATTCCGTCAAAACCCCGGGGACAAAGATCCGCGAATCCAAAAAACTGACACCCCCTAAGAGGCGTTATCTGGGATAAAAGCCGCTTCAACGAGGAATTTCGGCCCCGCAAGAACGATTCGGGAAGGTCGGAATTACGAACAGTTACGCAGAGCAAATCCCGTGCCGTTCAAGGGCTTGGTCAATCTGTCGTGCGCGAGGAGAAGGGGGGGCCGGGGGGAAAAAGCCGCCTCGGGTAAATGACCCGCAGGCGGCTGTGGAGCAGCAAAAGGCGTGGTTTGGACGGGACCGGGAAACGCGAACGCCCCCCAGCGGAAAGATTTCAACCCATCCCCGACTTCCACATATAGGACTTGCATTGGGCGTCGAGGACCTGGTCGGGGGTAAAGCCGAGGGCTTCGAGTTGCGGCCAGGCACCTTTGAAATCCATCTGCTCCATGGCTTCGACGCAGAGGAGCATCTTCCCCAAGATTCCGTTACGCTGGAGCAGGGCCTCGGCGACTTCGTCGGAAAGGTTCAAATCCTTGACCACGGTCTCCATGGAAACGGCATAGATCCACTCCAGCAGGGAGAGAATCCCGGCCATGAAGGCCTGATCGGCGATCTCGGGAATTTTTCGGGTCTGGGGATGAATCCGGGCCAACTGCTCCATCATCCCGCCGCGCACCGCTGCCATGTCGACCATGGGGTTCTCCAACCCGCGCTCATCGGCAGAAGCGAAGAGCGCCAGTTGAACCCAACGCTTGAGCTGACGCCGACCGATCAGGTTCATGGCGTGGCGCACGCTGGTGATCTTCTTGCGCGTCCCCATGCCGACCGAGTTGACCAGCAAGAGCAGGGAATAGGTCATGCCGGGGCAATGCTTGAGGCAGTCTTCCAGTTCTTCGATTTCGGCGTCTTCCATGAGCAGATTGAGCATTTTCAGCAGAGCGGTCGCCGAGCCGTCAATCCGCTGTTTTTCCATGATCGAGGGTTTGGCGAAATAGTAGCCCTGGAACAGATCGAAGCCCATGTCGAAACATTGCTTGAACTCGTCGCGGGTTTCGACCTTTTCGGCGAGGAGCTTAAAGGGATAGGCGCGCAGCTGGCGCACCATCGGCGCCAGTTGCGCGACGGGGGTGAGAAAGAGATCGACCTTGACCAGATCGATGAGGGGATAGAGCGGAGTGAAGCGGGGCTCGAATTGATGATCGTCGAGAATCAGGTAAAACCCTTTTTCCTTGAGATAGCGGCAACGTTCCACCAGTTCGGGGGTGACGTGCAGGTCTTCCAGCAGTTCGATGCCGACCGCATCGCGGGGCAGGAGCTCAAGGGATTCGCTCATCAGCAGATCCTGCTCGACATTGATGAACCCGCGCTGGCCGCCAAGAATTTCCTGAACCCCGAAACCGCTCAGGGTATTGAGAATCACCCGTGCCGTCGCCCGGGAATGGTCGTCGATGCGGGCGGTCAAGGCGCCCGGCGAACGAAAGAGCAGCTCGTAGGCACAGACCTGCTCACGGCGATCGAGAATCGGCTGGCGCCCGATCAGGCATTTGTCGAAATCTTCCAAAGCACCCTCCCCTCCACCGGCGGCGGAGATTTAACAAATAAATGATAAACTTTACTAACAATAGCACCGATCATCGACTCAAGGCAACGACCAGAACTCCGGAAAGAGATCCTAAAAATGCAGAAGCGGGACCGCCCAGCTTCGGACGGCCCCGCCAACCAGTTGGAATTTTAATCTTTTATCAGGCTTTACCGGCGCTGCCGAGGACGACCTGGTTCTTGTGCTTGATCAGGGTGATCAGTTCCTTGCGGGCGGCGCCGAGGTACTTGCGGGGGTCGAACTCGCCGGGGTTCTTGGCGAGGAATTCGCGGACCTTGGCGGTGACGGCCAGGCGGCCGTCCGAGTCGATGTTGATCTTGCACACGGCGCTGGCGGCGGCCTTGCGCAGCTGCCCCTCGGGAACGCCGACGGCGCCGTCCATCTTGCCGCCGTACTGGTTGATCAGCTGGACATATTCCTGGACCACGCTCGACGCCCCGTGCAGAACGATGGGGAAACCGGGGATGCGCCGCTCGACTTCTTCAAGGATGTCAAAGCGCAAGGGGGGCACTTCCTCCCCGTCCTTGAGCTTGAACTTGTAGGCGCCGTGGCTGGTGCCGATGGAGATAGCGAGGGAATCGACGCCGGTCTTCTTGACGAAATCCTCCACTTCCTCGGGTTTGGTGTAGGTCGAATGATCGGCCTGAACTTCGTCCTCGATGCCGGCCAGCACCCCCAACTCCCCCTCGACGCTGACGTCGTACTTGTGGGCGTATTCAACCACCTGCCGGGTCAGGGCAACGTTCTCCTCGTAGGCGAGGTGGGAGCCGTCGATCATGACCGAGGAAAAACCCGAATCGACGCAGGATTTGCACAGCTCGAAGGAGTCGCCGTGGTCGAGATGCAGGCAAATGGGGATGTTCGAGCCGAGCTCGCGGGCCATCTGCACCGCGCCCAGGGCCATGTAGCGCAGCATCGTCTGGTTGGCGTAATCGCGGGCGCCTTTGCTGACCTGGACGATAACCGGCGAGGAGGTTTCCGCGCAGGCCAGGACGATCGCCTGTAACTGCTCAAGGTTGTTGAAGTTATAGGCCGGGATGGCGTAACCGCCTTTGACCGCTTTCTGAAACAGCTCCCGGGTGTTGACCAGGCCAAGCTCGCTGAAATGCACCGTATTGCCCATGACTATCGACCTCCTCGCGCCGTCGCGACCAGTAAGAATTTGAAGGGAACACGCCGGTGGCCGTCCGTATCGGGACGGCCACCGCAAAAGGCCAAACAGTGTTATTAATACCAGCCGACCCTGGACAAGTCCAGCCGAAATTGCCTTGACAAAGGCCCCGCTGTCGGATTAATCCCTAGAGACAAAGAAATCGTCCACCAAATTATGATGCTTTCGCAAAAAGCATCTCGTTGGATGGCTAAGCAAAAAGCGCCAAATGCAAGGCGCGCAATTGGCGAGCAATGAGGCGTACTTTCGTACGTCGAAGCCGCGAGCCGGTTGCAGCAACGCAGCAGTTGGTGAGTTTTTGCGACGCCAGCAAATTATGCATCGCCGTTTTTCCGGAGCCCGCCCGGACTCCGGCCCCATATTTCCCCAGAAGGGAGTTCCCATGCCGATGGAAAAACAGGAAGCCTATTTCAAGGATTGGAAAAGCCGCGAAGAGATCGCCGAAGCGATGGTCCCCCTGGTCGGCCGCCTCTACCGTAACCATGGAGTGATCACGACCGTTTACGGCCGCTCGCTGGTGCACGGGTCGACCATCGACATCCTCAAGGCGCACCGTTTCGCCCGGCAGATTCTCGATACCGAGCTTTGGGTACGGGACACCGCGCCCCTTCTCGAGGCGATGACCCGGCTCGATCTTGCCCCGGCACGCATCGACATCGGCAAGTTGACCGTTCGTTACCAGGCCCAGGCAGCGGGGACGGCTGTCGACGATTTCGTGCGCCGGGAACTGGCCACGGTCAACACCGGCAAAAAAGCCCTGCTCAGCGAGCCGCGGGACGTGGTCCTTTACGGATTCGGTCGCATCGGTCGCCTCTTGGCACGCATTCTCATCGAACAGACCGGTGGCGGCGACAAGCTGCGCCTGCGCGCCGCCGTGGTGCGCAAGGGCGGTCCCGACGATCTCATCAAGCGCGCCAGCCTGCTGCGCCGCGATTCGGTGCATGGCTACTTCCACGGCACCATCCGCATCGACGAGGCAGAAAACGCCATCATCGCCAACGGCAACATGATCCGCATCATCTACGCCGACACCCCGGAGAGCATCGACTATACCCAGTACGGCATCCACAATGCCCTGCTGGTGGACAACACCGGCAAGTGGCGGGACCGCGCCGGCCTGAGCCGCCATCTGCAAGCCCCGGGCGTCGACAAGGTCATTCTCACCGCTCCCGGCAAGGGGGATCTGCCCAATGTCGTCTACGGCATCAACAACGAGCTGCTCACCGCCGAGGAGCGGATCTACACGGCGGCCAGCTGCACCACCAACGCCATCGTCCCGGCCCTCAAGGCGGTGCACGATCAGTACGGCATCGTCCACGGCCATGTGGAAACCTGCCATTCCTACACCAACGACCAGAACCTGATCGACAACTACCACGAGAGTTCCCGGCGGGGGCGTAGCGCCCCGCTCAACATGGTCATCACCGAAACGGGCGCCGCCAAAGCGGTGGCCAAGGCGCTCCCCGAACTGGCCGGGAAACTGACCGGCAACGCCATCCGCGTACCGACTCCGAACGTGTCGCTGGCGATCCTCAACCTGACTCTGGAAAAAGCGACCACCGTCGCCGAACTGAATAAATATCTGCGGGATGTCTCCCTCGATTCCCCCTTGCAGAATCAAATCGACTACACCAACTCACCGGAAGTCGTCTCCAGCGACTTCGTCGGCAGCCGTTATGCCGGGGTGGTCGATTCACTGGCGACCATCGTCGACGGCAATCGCGTCGTCCTTTACGTCTGGTACGACAACGAATTCGGTTACAGCTGCCAGGTGGTGCGCCTGCTCGACAAGGTCGCCGGCCTGGAACTCCCGACGCTCCCCAACTGAGACACCTTGTACCCAAAAAGAACGGCCGGTCCCTTGCGGGATCGGCCGTTTTTTCGTTACGTCTATGGCGACGAGGCTAGTCGCGCTTCATCAGGCGCATTTTCTTGCGCAGACGACGCTGGGCCTCCTTTTCCTTGCGCTTGCGCTTGACGCTGGGCTTTTCGTAAAACTTGCGCTGCTTCATTTCACGAAAGAGTCCCTCTTGCTGCAACTTGCGCTTGAGCACTCGGATGGCCTTTTCGACGTTGTTGTCGACGACCTGGATTTCCACTGACAATCACCTCGCTTTCTGAACCGTATCGTCCGATCCTCTCGAATCGAGACAAGGCGAAAATTTAACCTAATTTTTTCTTGAAAGCAACAAAATAATCCCGCTCCGTCTCAACCCTCAAAACCCCACAGGGTGATGGGAATGCCGCCGTTGCGCAGCCGGGCCAGCCGTTTCAGCGGCAGTTCGGTGGCCGCCGCCAGAGCATCATCCGGGCAGAGAAAAGCGAGACGCCAGCCAGGGAATCGTTCACGACCAACTCGACCGAGGGTGCGATAGAGCGGGCGCAAATCCTCTTCGGCCCCGACCCGCTTGCCATAGGGGGGATTACAGAGGAGCAACCCGGAATCAGCGGGTGCCACGGCATCGGCCAGCTCTTCCTGACGCAGTTCGAGCAGCTCCGCGACCCCGGCGCGGGCGGCGTTGCGCCGTGCCGCCTCAAGACTGGCCGCATCCCGCTCGCCGCCGCGCAAAATCGGGGTCGCCGGCAGCTCGGCCCGTCGCGCTTCGCCGGTCAAGACCTCCCAGAGCCCCGGCCGGAAGCCGGGCCAATCCATGAAGGCGAAGCGCCTTTCCAGGCCCGGTGCCCGCCGCCGGGCGAGCCAGACACCTTCAACCAGAAAGGTTCCCGAGCCACACAGGGGATCAACCAGCGGCGTCGTGCCGTTCCAGCCCAGCAGCAGCAGAATACCGGCGGCGAGGTTCTCCCGCAAGGGGGCCTGGGCGGTCTCGCCGCGATAGCCCCGGCGATGCAGCAACTCCCCGGACGAATCGATGGAGAGCTGGCAGATGTCCTCCTCGAAGCGGGCCAAAACCAGCTGTTCCACGCCGCCCCGCGGCCCCGCTTCCCGACCGAGGGCGCGATCGGCGGCTTCGCCGAGGGCGGCGGCAATGCGCTCGCTGTGATTGAGCCGCGAATGGTGGCAGGTGACCCGCGTCTGCAGGCCGGCATCCGGACGGAGAAAACGCCCCCAGGGGAGACGCGAGGCCTTGCGATAGAGGTCGGGAAAATCCCGCGCCTTGAAGCTGGCCAGGCGCACCAACACCCGACTGGCGACACGGGAATGGAGATTGGCCAGATAGATTTCCCGCAGGCCGCCGGCAAACTCCACCCCTCCCGCCACCGCTCGGGCGTCGCTGAGGCCGAGGGCGAGCAATTCGGCGGCGCAGGCTTCTTCCAGCCCCGGCGGGGTGACCGCAAAAAGTTCTTCTTTGGTATTTTTCAAAAGGATCTCCTTAAACAGCCGTTTTCAGCCATCCCCCGGATTGTGGGTTAAGAAACGCGGGAGAATCTGCTACCATGATCCGACGGTTCAAGACCAAGGCCGTCAGATCCTATCCCAACCGAAGAGGAAATCGCCACCATGAATTTCAATTCCAATTCCATCGATATCGATTGGAGCTACCTGCTCGACCGCGTGGAACACCTGATGGACCTCGGCGAGGAATTTCTGACCCGCAAGCTGGCGGAATACCAGTTCGACCCGGCCCTGCTCGAAAGCATCATCGCCTGGCGCTGGCAGCAGGAGAACCAGAGCGGCTACCTGCATCCCATCGTCCACCCCGATCTCCCCGACCATGCCGATCTGCTCGGCATCGACCCGGTCTTGATCCGCCTGCGCCAGAACACCCGCCAGTTCGTCCACCGCCTGCCGGCCAACAACGTGCTCCTCTGGGGCGCCCGGGGCACCGGCAAATCGTCGGCGGTCAAGGGGTTGCTCGGCGAATTCGCCGGCGCCGGCCTGCGCCTGGTCGAGGTGCGCAAGGAAGACCTCTTTCAACTGTCGGCCATCACCGAACTGCTGCGCCCCCACCCTTACCGCTTCATTCTCTTCTGTGACGATCTTTCCTTCGACGAATCGGAAGTCGACTACCGCGAACTCAAAGCTTTGCTCGAAGGGGGGATCGAGGCGCGGCCGGAGAATCTGCTGATTTACGCCACCAGCAACCGCCGCCATCTGATGCCGGAACGCCTGAGCGACAATACCGGCGGCGAGGAAATCCATCCCGAAGAGGCGATCGCCGAGAAGATCTCCCTTTCCGACCGCTTCGGCATCACCCTCGGGTTCTATCCGACCACCCAGGAGAACTACTTGGAGATCGTCCGCCATCTGGCCCACGGACGGAAGTTGCCCATCGGTGAAGCCGAACTTGCCGCCGAGGCCCTGGAATGGGCCATGCTGCGCGGCGCCCGCTCGGGGCGGGTGGCCCGCCAGTTCATCGACGATCTGACCGGACGCCTGCTGCTGCCGGAAAAACCTAAAAAACCCCGAAGAAAACTGAAATCCCGGTAAATTAATGTTTGGCCTGGGGTAATAATCCCCCTATAATTCACAGTTAATCAATTCCTTCGGAGGTCCGATGAAAGTTCTCCGGTTATTGGCGCTGGTTCTTCTGCTGCTGGCTCCCTGCACCCTGCAAGCCCGTTGGATCAAGGACAAAGTCCTCTATACCGTCGCTGATGCCAGCAATGTGGAGTTCAGCCATTACCGGCACCTGGAGATTTTGGGCAACAACTGCCCGAGCTGCCACAACGACATCTTTCACATCGTCACCGCCAAAAATCCCGAAACGACCATGAAGGCCATGGAAGAGGGCAAGTCCTGCGGCGTCTGTCACAACGGCACCAAGGCCTTCACCGTCGCCGACAACTGCGACGCCTGTCATGCCCAATAAACTCGAACCGGCGAGACCTTTCAGGATCCCCCCGGCGCCGTGCCTACCGGAACGAAACCCATGTCCTACTTAAAATATTTCAAAACGGGGCAGAAGATTCTGCTCGCCGCCCCCCCCGGCGACGGCGCCATCAGCCGCACCGAAACCCTGACCACCTACCTGCAGGAGATGGGCAAGGGGCATTTCGATCTGCTGCTCCCCTATGGCGGCCACGAAGAAGAGAGCTATCCCTTCGCCGCCGAAATGCCCCTCAGCCTCACCTCGGAAGCCTTCGGCCTCGGACTTAAACTGAGCTGCCATTTCTCCGGGCACCGCGACAAGGACGTTATCCGCGTTCAGCTCGGCGACGACCTGCAGGTTTTCCAGCGCCGGGGATCCCCCCGTGTCGACCTCCAAGCCGGGGTCCGTTACACCAAGGGGCGCGGGACCCTGCGCACCTTTCGCGACCAGTGGGAAAAGAACATCCGCATCCTCCACAGCGGCGGCGACCTGAGCAAGCTCGGCACCTTTCCGCGCCGGGCGATCAATCTCGGCAGCGGCGGCGTCCGCTTCGACCTGAAGGCTCCGGTAGAAGTCGCCGATCTCTGCTTGGTGCTGATCGACTACGGCCAGTCTCCGCCCATCTGCTCCCTGGCCGAAGTCGTCTGGACCAAGCCGACGGAAAGCCCGGAGCGCTTCAGCACCGGCATGCGCTTTGTCTCGCTCCTTGACGCCGACCTGAAACGCCTGGAAAACCTCATCCGCGAACAGCAGAAAAATCCTTTGGCCAAAGAAGAGCTGGAAGTCTAACCCCCCTTCCCAATCTCCGGCACCCATCTTCCCGGCGGAAAACCGGCGGGCGGAACCAGTCCCGGCAAGACCCCGCCCCGCTCCAACCAGTGGTGAAACTCGGCGCGGGGGATCTCCACCGCCCCCAACGACAAGAGGTGGGGATTGGGCAACTGGCAGTCGATCAGCGGCCAGCCCGCTTTCGCCAGGCAACGGGCCAAGACCGCCAGGGCCACCTTGGAGGCATCCGGCGCCCGGTGAAACATCGACTCGCCGAAGAAGCAGCGCCCCAGCACCACTCCGTACAGCCCCCCCACCAGTTCATCCCCCCGCCAACATTCCAGCGAATGGGCGTAACCCAGGCGATGCAGACGCAGATAGGCTTGGCGCATTTCGTCGGTGATCCAGGTCCCTGGTTGCCCCTGTCGACTCTCCGCACAACCGTCCACGACCGCCGCGAAAGCCTCGTCGCAGGAGACGCGAAAACGTCCCTGGCGCAGGCACTTGGCGAGGCTGCGGGAAATGCGGATCTGTTCAGGGAAGATGACGCAACGGGGATCAGGGGACCACCAGAGGGGCGGCTCGTCGTCACTGAACCAGGGGAAGATGCCCAGGGAGTAGGCTAGGAGCAGGCGCCGGGGGGTGAGATCGCCGCCAACGGCGAGCAACCCGCTCGGCTCGGCCAACTTCGGCGCAGGGAAGAGCAGCTGATCGGAAAGACGGTAAACCGGCACGGTCAGCGCTCCCGCACTGGAAGCGCCGACCGGCCGACGGCTAAAAACATCAGGAGGGACCGTAGGCGAAGGTCAGCTCGCCGGCACGCAGACCGATACGCACCTCGCCGCCGTCGCTGAGACGACCGAAGAGCAGCTCGCCGGCGAGAACGTCGCTGATCGCCGTCTGGATCAGCCGCGCCAGGGGGCGCGCGCCATAGACCGGGTCATAACCCCGGCGCGCCAGGTCGGCCCGGGCGGCGGCGGAAACCTTCAACGTCACGGCGGAGTCGGCCAGGCGGGTGCGCAGCTCGTCGAGGAACTTGTCGACAATGCGGAGAATGATCGCCTCATCCAGCGACTGGAAGGGGATGACGGCATCGAGGCGGTTGCGGAATTCCGGCGAAAAAGCCTTCTCCACCGCCTGCTTGTAGCCGCTGCGGCCGAGATTGCCGAAGCCGATGGGGTTGGCGCTCATCTCCCGCGCCCCGGCGTTGCTGGTCATGATCAGCACGACATTGCGGAAGTCGGCCTTCTTGCCGTTGTTGTCGGTGAGGGTGCCGTGATCCATGACCTGCAAGAGGATGCTGAAGAGATCGGGATGGGCCTTTTCGATCTCGTCGAGAAGGAGCACCGCATAGGGGGTCTTCACCACCGCGTCGGTCAATAGCCCGCCCTGGTCGAAGCCGACGTAGCCGGGGGGCGCGCCGATGAGCCGCGCCACCGAATGTTTTTCCATGTATTCGCTCATGTCGAAGCGGATAAATTCCACCCCCAGCTGCGCCGCCAGCTGGCGGGCGACCTCGGTCTTGCCGACCCCGGTGGGGCCGGTGAAGAGGAAGGAGCCGACCGGCTTCTCGGGATGGCCGAGTCCGGCCCGGGAACGGAGAATCGCCTGGCAGAGGGCATCGACCGCCGGATTCTGACCGAAAACCTGGCGCTTGAGATCCCGGGCCAGATGGCGCAGGCGCTTGCGGTCGGAACTGGAGACGCTGCGCGCCGGAATGCGCGCCATCGACGCCACCACCGTTTCGATGTCGGCGACCTCGACGGTGGCGCCGGTGCGTTGGTTGATGCGAAAGACCGCCCCGACCTCATCGATGACATCGATGGCCTTGTCCGGCAGCTGGCGGAAATTGATGTGCCGGGCCGAGAGTTCGGCCGCCGCCCGCAGCGCTTCCTCGCTGTAGACGACGCCGTGATGCTCTTCGTAGTAGCTCTTCAGGCCGCGCAGAATGGCAACCGTATCCTCGACGCTCGGCTCGACGATATCGATCTTCTGAAAACGCCGGGAGAGGGCGCGATCCTTGTCGAAGAGATTCTTGTATTCCTCGAAGGTGGTCGAGCCGATGCAGCGCAGCTCGCCGGTGGCCAGCACCGGTTTGAGGATGTTGGAGGCATCGAGGGAGCCGCCGCTGGTCGCTCCGGCACCGACGATGGTGTGGATTTCGTCGATAAAGAGAATCGCCTCGGGCTTCTTGCGCAGGGCGGCCATGACCGCCTTGAGCCGCTCCTCGAAATCCCCCCGGAACTTGGTGCCGGCCAAGAGCGCCCCGAGATCGAGGGTGTAGATTTCGTTTCCCTTGAGCAGATCGGGCACCTCCCCCCGTTCCAGCAGCAGGGCCAGCCCTTCGGCGATGGCGGTCTTGCCGACCCCGGGATCGCCGACGTAGAGAGGATTGTTCTTGCGCCGCCGGCAGAGCACCTGGATGGTACGGGTCAGCTCCCGGTCGCGGCCGATGAGGGGATCGATCTTCCCTTCCCGTGCGCGCTGCACCAGGTTGACGGTGTAGAGCTCCAGGGGATCGCGGGAAGGCGCCCCCTTGGAAGGACTCGGCGCGCCCTCTTTGGTTTTGCCGGGGGCGGCGCCGTCCGAACTCGCCGTCTCCCGGGGCACCTTGGAAACCCCGTGGGCGATGAAGTTGAGGACGTCGAGACGGCGGATGCCCTGGGCTTCGAGGAAGTGGGCGGCGTGGGAATTTTTTTCTTCCAGAATCGCCGCCAGCAGATCGCCGAGCCCGACGTCCTTCTTGCCCGCCGCGTGCATGTGCACCACGGTCCGCTGCAAGACCCGCTGCAGACCGACGGTCTGCTCGGGGACGAAATCGTCGCTGACGGGAACCGCCTCCAGCTGCTTGTCGAAAAATTCCTCAAGAACGCTTCGCAGCCCCTGGATATCGCCGCCGCAGCTGACCAGCACCTCCTGCCCCCGGTCCTCGAAGAGGATGGCGTAGAGCACATGCTCGGTCGTCAGATATTCGTGGCGACGGCGTTGGGCTTCCCGTACCGCCAGGGAAAAAGCGATCTGTACATCCTGATTGAACATGCGTGACATCCTTTTTGCCGTCCCGCCCGCGGGCGGCGAACTACGAAAAGCACAAAAACGATCAGGCCGGCTCCATGCTGCAGCGCAGCGGAAAACCCTCGCTTCGCGCCCGGGCATGCACCCGGTCGATCTTGGTTTCGGCGATCTCCGCCGGAAAGATGCCGCAGATACCCATCCCTTTGAAATGGATGTTGAGCATGATCCGGTTGGCCTCGGTCGGCGGTTTGTGAAAGATTTTCTCCAGCATCTCCACGACGAACTCCATGCTGGTGAAATCGTCGTTATGCATGATCACCCGAAAGAGCGGGGGAGAACCCGTCTTGGCGCGGCTTTCCTCCGCCGCCCGGGTTCCCCCCGCTGGTGCTTGCTCGGTCACAGATAAAAGCTCCGTTCTTCAAATCGCGTTGAACTGATTTCGATCCTAGCACAAGTGCCGCGTCGCCGCCAACGTCCGACTGCGGCGGCGACGCGGTTCACCTCAAGGGGCGATGCCGGCGAGGAAATCGAGGAGCGCGCCGTTGAAGGCCGCCGCTTCCTCCAGATTGACCATGTGCCCGGCCCCGCCGATCAGGCGCAGAGCGGCCCCGGGAACACCTTCGGCCAACGCCGCCGACTTATCCGGGGGGATGGCCTTGTCTTCGAGGGCGCCGATAACGAGGGCGGGGAGTTTCAGCCGCGGCAGCAGCGCCATGGAATCGTCGCGGTCGCGGATCGCCTGCAGGCCGAGAATCAGCCCGGCAGGAGCGGTCGCCTCGATCCAGGCACGCACCTCCGCAAGCAGTTCCGGCCGGCCCTGCGCCGTCTCCGGCGCGAAGAGAAGCGGGATGAAGGCGCTCGGCACAGCGCCGGGATTGCCCTTTTCGATCTCCGCGATGAGATGGTTGCGTTTGCCCCGGGCCGTCTCGTCGTCGGCATCGGCACGGGTGACGATGAAGCAGGCGCCGGACAGGCGCCGGGAGTGGCGGGCGAGGAGATTGAGCAGCACGTAGCCGCCCATGGACATCCCCCCGACCACGGCCCGCTCAATGCCAAGATGATCGAGGAGCGCCGCCAGATCGTCGGCCAAAAGATCCGTCGACCCGGACGCCGTTCCCGCTTCGCTTTCGCCGAAGCCGCGCAGGTCGGGGAGGATCACCCGGTAACCGGCAGCGACCAGAGCCTCGGCCTGGGGGCGCCACATCTTGCGGAAGAGGGGAAAGCCGTGAATGAGCATGACCGGCAACCCTTGCCCCAGGTCATCATAAGCCAGGCGAATGCCGTTGATTTGTGCGTGCATGATGATCTCCTTGGTGGATGCCGGAACGGGCAATTTCTTTGGTTCCGGCAAAATTCAAAAAAAGCCCCCCCCGGGGATCTCGTCCCATACCGGCCTTTTGGCCAGAAAACGTTCCTTGAGTCGGGGATTTTCCAGCAACTGCTGCACGCCGACGGTCAACTGGCCGCTGCGGGTGTCAAAACCCGCGTCCTCCAGAGCATCCCCCAGGCCGATGAAGGTCGCCTCCATCAGGTTTTTCTGCAGCAGATGCATGAGCACCGGGCGGGCTGCGCCGGGCCAGGGTTCGTCAAGCGATTCCCGGCAGCGCTCCGCGTCTGTCGAGGTCACCGAGCGGCAGATCAGGGGACGCACCGGATAGATGGCACAGGCCCCCTGCTCATCGAGAAAGGCGCAATGCTCCCGCAGCGACAGGCGCGCTTCATCGTCAAGCCCGGCGACCTGGCGGCTGAGCTGGTCGACCCGCCGGATCAGCGCTCGCTGCCGTTCGGGCGGCCAGGATTCTAACACATAATCGACGATGGCGACCACCTCGGGAAAAAGCACCGCCACATTGAGCATGCAGCAGCTTCCACATCCGGCCTGGCAGGCAATCTCCTCGTGGTCGGTGAGATGTTCATCCAGTTCCGCCTCGGCCGTCGCGACGACCTGCCCCATCAATCCCTTGAGATCGATCTCTTCGGCCGGAACAGAAAGCTGTTCCATAACCATGGTATGAATTTTTTCCTGATACTGCCGGACATCGAAATCTGTCGTCATATTGCCTCCCGGAAAGCACACGCAAAACAACCATTGTTTTAATAATCATAGCGGCCCGCTTCCGGGAGGCAACCTTGCCGCCGCGCCTTTTTCCTTTTACACTCCGGGGATTTCGCGCGAAATAATACATTCAGATTATGCTTGCCAAACGTAAACAGGTCTGGCAGTATCTTAAGCCTCGCTAATCCCCCTACCCTCCTTCCCCTGAGGTGGCTCCATGGAACTCACAATTGATTACGAGTGTCCCCAGTGCAAATCCAGCTCCCACCAGCGTCTTTCTGACATCTCTCCCGGCAAGATCCGCAAATGTGCCCGCTGCGGCAGCCCTCTGGTGCTGACCATCGAGGGGTTGCGTGGCTTCGAGCGAGCGTTGCATGCTTATTGCCATCCCTGACCCCAAGCCTTATCCACTGATTCGACGTATTCGGGCCTGCCTCGGGCAGGCCCGTCGTTTTTTCCCCTTTGTTCTCCTGACGTTTCTCGCCTTTTCGTTGCCGGCGACGGCGGCGTCACCCCGCTCCGACCAACCCTCCCTTGACGAACGTCTCGGCCAGATGCTCATGGTCGGCTTTCGCGGCACGAACGTCGCCGACGATCATTTCATCCTCCGTGACATCCGCAACCATCACCTTGGCGGCGTCATCCTCTTCGACTACGATCTGAAAAGCCGCAAATATGGCCGCAATATCGCTTCGCCGGAGCAGTTGCGCGCGCTGACCGACCGCCTGCGTCGGGAAGCGCAAAAGCCCCTGCTCATCGCCATCGACCAGGAAGGCGGACGGGTCAACCGTCTCGCCCCCCGCTACGGCTTTCCCGCGACCCTCTCCCACGAGGAACTGGGGCGGCTTGACGATCCGGCGGAGACGACCCGCCGCGCCGCCGCCCAGGCCCGCACCCTGAGGGAGGCCGGAATCAATTTCAATCTGGCGCCGGTGGTCGACCTGCGGGTCAATCCCGACAACCCGGTGATCGCCCGCTACGGCCGCGCCTTCGCCGCCGATCCCGGCAAGGTCACGGCCCAGGCTCGGGCCTATATCGCCGGGCACCGACAAGAGGGTGTGCTGACCTGCCTCAAGCACTTCCCCGGTCACGGCAGCTCCACCGCCGACTCCCACCTCGGCTTCACCGACGTCAGCGGCAGCTGGCGCGAAGAGGAACTCATTCCCTACCGGGAACTCGTCGCCGCCGGCCTGGCCGACGCGGTGATGACAGCCCACGTCTTCAACGCCCAACTCGACAAGGAGCTCCCCGCCACCCTCTCCCCCGCCGTGATCGACGGCCTGCTGCGCAAGGAACTCGGCTTTTCCGGGCCGGTCCTCTCCGACGACCTGCAGATGGCTGCCATCAGTGCCCGCCACAACCTGCCCGAGGCGGTCGAAAAAGCGGTGCTGGCCGGGGTCGATATCCTCGTTTTCGGCAACAACCTCGCCTACGACGAAGAGATCGTCCCCCGCGTCCTCGCCATCCTCCGCGATCTGCTCCGGCGTGGGATAATCGACGAGGCCCGTATCGACGCCTCCTGGCGCCGCATCCAAAAGCTCAAAGATTCTCTCCCCGCCGTCGAGCGCAATCATCCTTGACAAGCCCACTCCCCCTGGGAAAGGATGGATTTCATCCCCTTTTCCAGGAGCCTCCATGCGCCCCAACCTGACCCTCATCGGCATGCCCGGCGCCGGCAAGAGCACCGTCGGCGTCATCCTCGCCAAGGACCTCGCCTTCGGCTTCGTCGACACCGACATCCTCATCCAGATCAACCGACAAAAACCCCTGCAACGGATTCTCGATGAAAGCGGCCATCTCGAACTGCGGCGCATCGAGGAAGAAGAAATCCTCAAGCTCAACGTCGAACACCAGGTCATCGCCACCGGCGGCAGCGCCGTCTACAGCGACCGGGCCATGGACCATCTGCGGCAGATTTCGCGCATCGTCTTTATCGACGTGGAATTCGAGGAAATCAGTCGCCGGATCAGGAACTTCGCCAGCCGGGGGATCGCCAAGGCACCAAACCAGAGCTTTCACGAACTCTATCTCGAACGCCAGGCCCTCTACCGGCGCCATGCCGACCTGCGCGTCGACGGCAACCGCCTTTCCCAGGAGGAACTGGCCGCGCACATCGCCGATCTCTACCGGCAAGGGGCCTGACCACCCATGGCCAACGCCATTATCCATCTCGACATGGACGCCTTCTACGCCTCGGTGGAACAGCACGACCAGCCCGAGTTGCGCGGTCGCCCGGTCATCGTCGGCGGGAGCCGCGAGCGCGGCGTGGTCGCGGCCTGTTCCTACGAAGCCCGCCCCTTCGGCGTGCGCAGCGCCCTGCCGATGAGCCGAGCCCTGCGCCTCTGCCCCGAGGCGGTCGTACTGCCGGTGCGCATGGCCCGCTACCAGGAGGTGTCGCGGCAGGTTTTCGCCATCTTCGGGCGCTACACCGACCGCATCGAACCGCTCTCGGTCGATGAAGCCTTTCTCGACGTGACCGGCTGCGAACGGCTCTTCGGCACACCCCAGGAGATCGCCCAACGGATACGCCGGGAGGTGCGGGAGGAACTGGGTTTGGCGATCAGCGCCGGGGTCGCGCCCAACAAGTTCCTCGCCAAGCTCGCCTCGGAAAGCGCCAAGCCCGACGGCCTGCTGGAAATCGCGCCGGAGCGGGTGGACGAGTTCCTATTGCCGCTGCCGGTGGAACGGATCTGGGGAGTCGGGAACAAGGCGGCGCAGCAACTGCACCTCCAGGGCTGCCGCACGGTCGCCGATCTGCGCCGGCTCTCCGTGGCGCAACTGACGCGCCTCTTCGGCGTCTGGGGGGAACGGCTTTACCATCTGGCGCGGGGGGAGGACGAACGGGCGGTGGAAGTCGATACCCCGGCCAAATCCTACGGCGCCGAGGAAACCTTCGCCGTCGATTTGACCCACAAGGAGGATCTGCATCGCGAACTGCTGGCGCAGGCGGAAAAGGTCGCAGCCCGCCTGCGTCGTCACGGGCAGAGCGGCCGGGTACTGACCCTCAAGGTGCGCTACGCCGACTTCGAAACCCTCACCCGTCGCCTCACCCTGCCCGAACCGACCGCCCACGGCAAAACCCTTTACCGCGCCGCCCTCGATCTGCTGCAACGCACCGAAGCCGGAGAACGCCCAGTGCGCCTCCTCGGCCTCAGCGTCGCCGGCCTCGAAGACCCCGCCGCCCGCCAACCGACCCTCTTTCCCGACCCCGACGAACAACGGCAAACCGCCCTCGACACCGCCCTCGACCGCCTCAACCGTCGCTTCGGCCAGGGGCAGGTACGGCGGGGGGATTTGTTAAACGAGGAATGAGGAATGAGGAATGAGGAATGAGGAATGAGGAATGAGGAATGAGGAATGAGGAATGAGGAATGAGGGGTGAGGGGTGAGGGGTGAGGGGTGAGGGGTGAGGAGTTAAATCAGCGTCACCAGTTCGGAATAGCGGGCGAGGGCGCGGTCGCAGGTCAGCAGACGCAGGGGCTCGGCGAGGGCTTGGGCGATGAGCATGCGATCGAAGGGATCGCGATGGAAGTCGGGGAGTTGCCGCACGGCCGCGGCGTGGTCCCAGGAGATGTCAAGGGGCGTGAAACCGGATTCGCGCAACCCCTCCAGGAATCCGTCCTGATCGATCTTGAGTTTGCCGAGGGCGGCCTTGATGCTCACCTCCCAGACCGAAACCGCGCTGACGTAGACCGTCTCGGCCCGACCGATCAGCGCGCGGCTTTCCGACGACAAGGCCGGATCGTCGGCGAGGACCCAGAGCAGCACATGGGTATCGAGCAGCAGTCTCATGCTTCCCCCTCGAAGGCCCGTTGCAGTTCGTCCGGCAGCGGCGCGTCAAAATCCTCGGCGATTTCAATCTCTCCCTTCATCACCCCGAAGCGGATGCCAGGCGCCGGAGCGGCATCCAGCGGAACCAGCCGGACGGCGGGTTTACCGGCCTTGGCGATGACGATCTCCTCCCCCGCCATCGCCGCGTCGACCAGCCGGGAAAAGTGGGTTTTGGCTTCATGGATATTGACTCTCGGCATACCGGCCTCCGTTGTAAAGTAATGGACTAAGCTTAGTCCATGCCGGAGCGTTGTGCAACGTCGAATCCGGACAGGCCGAAAAACCCGAAAAACCCTTGACGCAACGGTCGACCCGCATTACCATCCCGGCATTAATTTTTTTTCGTGTTGATGGGATGGGGAGGGACGGATGAACGAGATTACCGAGGATTGATAGAAACGCCGCCTGCGGATTGACCGTGGGCGGCGTTTGTGTACTTGACAAAGACAGGTGGATTTAAGGCAAAAATAAATATGCCCCTTTTCTGTTAATGAGTGATTATGACAAACGAACAGATACTGTTAACTATTGTCTCTTCTTTGTTGTCCGGGATAATTGGCGTTTTCATTTCTTCTTTGTTTTATTCACGACTCGAAAAAAGGAAAATGAAAATTGAAACAGCACGAAAAATGTTTGGCGCTCGACACAATATTGCAGGTACAGATTTCAAAAGTGCAATGAATGAAATAATGATTGTTTTTTCAGATAGTCAAAAAGTCATAAATGCAATGGAAAATATGTTTTCAGTTGTAGAAACTCCACCCTCAGCGAGATCTGAAAAGGCGGCAGATGAAGCACTTATTAAACTTATGAAGGAAATGTGTACCGATATTGGAGTTAATTACAAAAATCTTCCAGAATCTTATTATTTAAAATTTTTTACAATGCCATAAGACATTCGATGAATTTTAATTAAAGTTACTACAGGGTGCCAAAAATGAGTTGTGCAATGTTGCACCGCTAAAATCAACGCGCCCCCCCCTAACCCGTAACTGCCAGCCAAGGCCATTTTGGGGCAGTGAAGGGCACGGGGTCGCAACAAAGGTTGAATCGGGGTAGAAAAAATTACTTATTTAATCTTAGATTACATTATCACAAGGAGGTATAATGGCCACCTTCTGCATTAATTTTATTTCATTGTTTTTCTTCTTTAGCTTGCTATCAACAGCAAGCATTGCTGAAACAGACCAAACTACGTCATTCCATGGATATGATGAAAATGATAAAAGAGAATACAATAGATCAATAACCGAACAGAGTTTCAATAGCAATTTAGGATTAATCATTGAACTTGCTAAAAGTGGTGACATAACTGCTCAAAAAGATCTTGGTAAAAAATATTTATACGGTGAAAATTTCCTTCAAGACTACAATAAGGCAATCTACTGGTATAGAAAAGCAGCAGATACAGGTGATTTGGATGCTCAATTTAATTTAGGAATTTGCTACTATCAGCGACTTGACCAACCAGAAGATTTGACAGAAATGTTTTACTGGCTGGAAAAAGCCGCGTCTAAAGATCATTTAGAAGCGCAACAAATGTTAGATGTTGCATATGCTCAAATTCTTGAAATTGGTAGCAAAGCATTCAATGAAGGTAATTACGAAATTGCATTCAAATTTCTCAAAATTGCTGCAGAAAAAGGCTATTCTGACGCACAATTGAAAATCGGGCAAATGTATGCACGCGGTAATTACGTTGATCAAGATGACAAGATGGCAGTTAAATGGTTTACAATGGCATCTAATCAGAACCATGGTTTAAGTACTGCGTTGTTGGGAAACATGTACATGAACGGTAGAGGTGTTGAAAAAGATCTCAACATAGGCCTAACATTAATATACTATGCGGCTGCCCTTGGGAATGAACAAGCTAAATCTATTATAGAAATGACACGGCCTGATCATTTTTTAGCCATATCATCGATTGATGAAAATCGATCAAAAGCAGTTTTATCTTTTATAGATAAAAACATTACAGAAAAAAGCGAAAAAAAATATTTCTGGCAAGAAACAATTTTTTTATCAAGGTCTGAAGAAAACATTAACGCCATTGACAGCAAATTATTAACATCATACAGGGTTGAAGATTGTCGAAGAAATGAATATGGCTTTAAGCAGTTGGAAGATATTGTCATACCTGACCATAAAATCGAAATGGTTCCAGCAAAGCCTGGATCTTTAATTCATAAATACGTATGTGAAAATTTAATACAGAATTATAATGATTCAGAAAATGAAATATTGTCTAGTGGTACTGGCTGGTTAATGCCGAGTGGATACATTGCTACAAATCATCACGTTGTGGACGGCCATACCTTAATATCTTTAATTGATGCTGACGGAAAACTTCATAGAGCTTCCATTGTTAAAATGGACAAAATCAATGATTTGGCACTATTGAAAATCGATGAACACCCGCCTAATCTACTGCCATTACCCTTGTCTAACAGCCATTGTCTCGCTGGACAAGAGGTATTTACTATTGGGTATCCACACCCTGACTTACTTGGCCGCGAAGCGAAGGTAACAAACGGTATTGTAAGCTCATCTAAGGGCTTCAATGATGATCCGAGAATGCTTCAAATTAGCGTCCCAGTGCAAGCTGGCAATAGTGGTGGCCCCTTAATAAATCCGGCTGGTGAAGTGGTTGGCATTGTTACTGAAAAACTAGAACCAATGGGGGTTTTCAATAAAACTGGCGATTTTCCCCAGAATGTCAATTACGCAATCAAAATAAACTATCTTGATGCTCTATCAGAAGGGTTAAAAAAACTACCGACGAGAAAAAGTAAGCCAATTAATAAAGTAACAATTTCTGACTTTGTAAAAACCTATAAAAATTCAGTGTTTTTAGTCATTGCAAATTAACGACCAATCTCAGGCGGCCATAAACACTGCAGGGGAAAACCAATCGGGGTCGCGTGGCAACCAACGGGGTCGTGGCAACCAATCGCGGTCGTGTCTTTTGCGTCCACATCACTTACCCCCCTCCTCAATTCACCTCATCCACCCCTACTCCGAGGAGCCCGAAAACCTCCGAAGAATTCCCACAAATCATGTTGTAAACATTGACAACACCACCTCCTGTTGTTAATCTTTCCAACATGGACGCCGAACTCTTGTTGAACGAACGCCACATCGTCAGCGAAAACGCATTTGCCGAGATGGTGGTCTGGCGGGTTCCCGCGCCGCTTTGCGGAAGCGCTCATGTCTTCAAATATCGTCTCGCGTTTGTCGTCGATGGGCAATGCGTGATTCGTTATGACAATGAGTCCGGCAAGGGCGACCACAAACACATCGGCGAACAAGAGCTTCCCTATTCTTTCACGACTCCACAGGCTCTGCTGAACGACTTCTGGAACGACGTGGACAACCGGAGGTGCTGATATGCGTACCGTAACCTTGGGAATCGCGTCCCGCGAAACGATCAATCGCCGCCTGCTGCGGGCCCTCGATAACGAAGCGCAGGGAACATTCATCAGTTTCGAGTCGCCGGAACTGCTGTTCAAGGTCATTTCCGGCAAACGCTGGGAGCTGCTGAAACTCATGATGGGCGCCGAGCCCATGACAATTCGCGAGGCGGCGCGGCGCATGGAACGGGATGTGAAAGCGGTTCACACCGATGTGCAGGCGCTGCTCAAGGCGGGAATTCTGCAAAAAACCGACAAGGGCTTGATCGTCTTCCCCTTTGACGCCATGCGAGTGGATTTTCTGCTCAAGGCGGCCTGAAGAAAAGGAGTCAAAAACGGCAAAAAAAACTTCTAGCCACGGACGTTTTTACGTCACGCATCACCCCTGGTCATGATCGCGATTTCTGTTAAAATTCAACCTTAGGAAATCTTCGGGCCAACGTTTTTAGGCGGTTGCCGTTTTACTTATCCACACCGAGGGCGGAAATGAAAAAAGACGGGAACAAAGCCACGCAAGGAACCTCCCGAAAGCGGTTGGAGAAGCTGGCCTGGTATATGGACAGCTCCATCAAGATTCCGGGGTTCAATGCCCGCCTGGGTCTTGACGGATTGCTTGGTCTTATCCCCGGTGCGGGCGATACGATCGGTGCCCTGATTTCCAGCATCGTCATTTCGGAAGCGGTGCGCATGGGTGTGCCGAAATCCGTGCTGCTGAAGATGGCCTTCAACATCGCGCTCGATGTTGTCGTGGGGGCGGTTCCGGTCCTTGGCGACCTTTTTGATTTTGTCTGGAAGGCCAATCAACGCAACGTGGTCCTGCTGAATGACTATCTGGAAAACCCCCGGGAGACATTGGCGACCAGTCGCCTTTTCGCCTGGGGACTAGGCGCGGTGCTGGTCATTTTTGCGATTCTGGTCGGTACGCTGGGGTTTGCCCTGGTTCGGGCGCTGCTCAATGCCGGCGGCGTCTGATCTTTTTGACGGATTTTTCGAAAGAAAAAAACTTAAGGAGGAAAACATGGATCTGGTGCGCATTCTGATCGCCATTCTTCTGCCGCCCCTGGGCGTCTTTCTACAGGTGGGTTTCGGCGGAGCGTTCTGGCTGAACATTCTTTTGACGCTGCTCGGCTATATCCCCGGCATCATTCATGCCGTCTGGATTATCGCTAAGCGCTGATGCATTCAACGAGTCGACAGGGCTCGACCTGGGCTAAAAGACAGGCCGTTTTACTAAAAGTGAAACGGCCTGACTATTTTTGACCTTGCCCCGAGAACGCGCGGACGGAGAAAACGTGTCCCCTATTCCCGTCGCCCTCCTCAATCGATACTGAAACTTTCGCACTTCTCGATGGCTTCGGCCTTGATCCGGTCAAGGAGCAGGGCCAGGGCCGGTTTGACGTTTTCGCGGATGTCGCCGGCGACGATGAGAAAGAGCAGATCGTCGCCGGGGCGCAGCGTCCCCGAGCGGGCCTCAACCAGCACCCGGTAAATCCCTTCACTCCCTTCGATCTCCCGCCGAATCGCCTCGACCTTGGCCTGATCCACCCGGACCTCGACCCGGTTGACCGGACTGTGATCCCCCCGCGACCAGGCGCGGACGATGCCGTTGTGCACCAGCACCATGCCGACGTTCTCGGCGAAGGCCGGATCTTCTTTCAGGGTGGCGATGGTTTTTGAAATATCCATGTTCGTGCCCTTCTCATCACTGTGGCGATGGATTAAAAAATTTCGTGGTATCGATTCGGCTCCGTTACAACCCCTTGACCAGCTCCCGCGCCAGATCCTCCATCCCTTCCAGCAACCGGTCTTCCTTCCCCTGCGCCGCCCGCGCCGAGGCGAGGGCGGCGGTTTTTTGCGATTCGACTTCGATGCGTTTGGCCGTAAGCACCGCGCTTTCCCCCAGGGCGCCGAGATGCCCGGCGACGATCTGCCCGGCGGCGAGGGCCTTGCCGACCTCCACCGCCCGACTTTCGTCGTTCAAACCCAGTTGGCCGACGGCCAACTCCTGCAAGACCTGATTGAGATTCTCGCGATTGACCAGCAGCACCTTGCCGTGGCGCAGCAACTCCTCGCGCAGGGCGTCGGCGAGGATGACGGCGGCGGTGCGTAAGGGCTCGACGGCGGCGAAATCGTAGACCGCCAGGGTCGGAAGATTGGCGGCGGCGACGGGTAGCGCCAACGCTTCAGGCTCAGGCTCGGCGCTTTCGACGACATGCACCGGCGCCCCGGCCGTTGTCGGCAGCCGCCCCGCGCCCTTGTCCAGCGCCGCCCGCAGCAGATCCTTGCGCGCCATGCGGTAGAGTTTTTTCCAGGTGGCGACGGCGTTTTTCCGGAAAAAATTCTCGACCTGAACAGCGGGTAGCGCCAGCGACGAGACCTCGAAGACGGCACCGGTATGCACATTGATCAGCAGGTAGCGTACCGCTGTGAAGGAACCGAGATGCCGTTCCATGAGGATGCCGTAGTCGGCGTGCAACGCCCGCCCGACCTCGCGGGCCAGGCGCCGGTCGTCCCGCAGCCAGTAGTTGGCAGCCTCGGGCTGGCCGCCGGCGACCGTCGCCAGATCGGCGCCGTCGACCAGCTCGCAGACCTTGGAGCTATCGAGAACACGGGCGATAATCGGGGCCAGCTTGGTCTCGGCCTGGGCTTCGGTCTGCTTCCAGCCGAAGCGGGGATCGCCGCTGGAGATCACCTTGAAGTAGACCCGCAGGCGCCCGCTTTCGGGGGGCGCGGGAATGCTTCCGAGCCGCTCCGTCGGCCGGGCGCAGCCGGTGATAACCAGCGCCGGCAAAAGCAGGGAGCAAAGTAGGGTCGCGAGTCTTTTCCGTTTCATGACGACTGCCCTCATTGATCGCGAATCGGCTATACTATGCGACAGTGTTTTCCATCCCCCAAAACGAGGACTTTATGAAAAAAATCGTCGTTATCGCCACGGGCCTGCTCGCCCTGCTCTATCTGCTCAACCCCGGCGCGGGCATTTTCGAGTTGATCCCCGACAACATCCCCTACATCGGCAACCTCGACGAAGCCGGCGCCGTCGCCTTGCTGCTCGCCTGCCTGCGCTACTTCGGTTTCGACCTGACCAACTTTTTCCGGCGCGATTCGAATCCAAATACCCCCAAGCGCTGAGGACGCCGCCCTCCCCTATTCCTCCGCCAGCTTTCGCCGCTCGTCTTCGGGCAGGCTTTCGACATATTCGAGCATACCGCGCCAGGTATTGCCGAAGAACATCCGCTCGCGGGGGAGGATGTCGGCGGGGAGTTGCTCGATGCGGCGGAAATGCTCGTCCGTTTCGAGCAGCCATTGGTAGCAGGCCTCTTCCCGCCAGCTTTCCTTGAGATGGGCGGTCTTCGCCACGGCGCGCACCCACAATTTGAGCTGGCTGCGGGCGATGTGCAGATGTTCCAGAGCATTATCGACCATCCCGTAATGGCCGAAGACCATCGTGCGGGGCTTGAGGGCGATCATCCGTTCGATGGAGTCGAGGGCCGTGTCGAGCAGAAACTTGGGCGGGGTCGCCGGGCGCATGCAGATCCCCTCCGGAACCGCGCTCCGCACCCCCGCCACTTCCCCGGCGAAAAGCAGGTCGTCAAGCAGATAGCAGAGATGGTGCTGGGCGTGACCGGGGGTGAGAAAAGCGCGCACACCGGTGGCACCGACCGTCTCCTGGAAGCCGATGCTGTCCGCCGGCACCGCCGTGATCTCGCCGTAGGCCTCGGCGGTCTTGCCCAGCACCTTGAGAGAGCCCTGCCAGAGCTTCTCCGGCGCGACCAGATGGCGCACCCCCTCGGGATGACAGATCACGGTCGCCTCGGGGAAAGCCTTGAGCAACTCGCCGGTGCCGCCGGCATGGTCGATGTGGATGTGGGTCAGCAGGATGTAGTCGACCCGTTCGACCCCGTGACGGCGCAGTTCCGTCACCAGATGGGGGATGGTCGAGAGCGGACCGGGATCGACCACCAGGGTGAAACCATCTCCCCGGTAACACCAGGAGCTGATGAACTGGCGAAAGCCGGGCAAGGTCGGCTGATCGAGATCGATGCAAAAAAGGTCGGCAAGGTTCATGAAAAATCCTTCGATCGGGATGGACGGTGGCACGAAACTGGCCGATTGTCGGCCATCCGGTCTGCACTTGTCAACGTCCCTTGTCGACGAAGAAAGATGGAGATCTCCGAAATTTCCCCCTGCAATTTCTCTCTCGTCGTCAAACCCGAACAGGCCACCACCGTTGCCCCGTTGAGCGTCTGCAGGCGTTACTTCGGCATCGACCTGCTGGACATCTTCCGCTACGTCGGAACCGACGATCAGAACATCACAACCCGCTGAAAACCTGAGTTCTATTTATATTAAAAAAACCGAGGAGGGCGCGAAAACCTTTTCGCGGCCCTCTTCGGTTAGCCTTGCGATGGAAACGCAATCTGAACGCCCCCCCGTGTCACGCCAATACGCCAACCCGCTCCCCTACTACCTGCAACACAGGACCGTCATCTCTTGAGAGCGGTCACCGCAGCCGGAGTATCCCTCACCATCTTCCCAATAATCACCCGGTAAATATTGGGCATCTCCCGCTCGAAGGCATATTTGGCTCCGACCCAGAAACTTCCCTTGATGACCACCGTCTCCTTCAGTTGATGCTCGGCCAGCGTTCGCCCGCTCCGATCCAGCACCCAAACCCGGCAATCGTACCAGAATTTCCCATTAATGTAGGTATCGAAATTCCAGTCGGCTATCTCAACCCGGACCCGTTTTTCAACCATTTCCGCATCCCCCAGAGTGAAACCCAGAGAGTGCAGGTCGGCTTCGAGATCTTTCCGAATCAAAGTTGCCAGCGGTTCCTTGTTCTGGGTCGTGACATCCCAGGTGTTGCCTAATCCGGCCCGGTAATGACCAATGTACGAATGGGCCTTGTCACCGGAAGTTATGAAAGGACGTTTATCGTTGACCTCGACCGCCACGACGATGTTCAAGGGAGACGACGGTTGTGCCATTGGTTCATAGGCCAAGCGGATGTTTTGGCCAGCCACACAGCCCGAGAGGATAAGAAGACCGCCCAACAGTGAAAAACAGCGAAAAAATACGTTGACGTTCATGGATTTATCCTTTTCCGGCAGTAAAATTGGAACGGAGCGTGGGAAATTCGCCGAAGCCTCTATTTCTTAAGGACCTTATCCGCTTCGATCTGGCGGAAGATGTCATGGAGCGATTCAGCGTAAATCTCTTCGCGCTTCCCCTCCAAGGGGTAAAAGGGATAAACAAAAATCAGCACCGCCTGCACCCAGTTATTCAGAGATGCACGACGCTGATAGGTGCGGACCAGATTATTGTGCTGATCGAAGAGACTGGCGGTAATCGTATAATTCCAAGTGTAAGGCATCGGAATCAAGGTCAGACTCAAAGTACTGACGGTTGCGCTCAGACACTGCTGCTTGAATGAAGATTCCTCGAAGAAATCCACCTGCAGGGTATATTCGTGTCCAGCCCGGAAGCTGTCCAATTCCTGACGTCGCTTGGGATTGTTGACGTCGTCAGGTGATTCGGTAAAGGTGACGTACTGGGAAATGTTACTGATCTCGCCGAGCGCATCGCGGAATAGGTTGTCAAAATCTTTTACCCCATGCCCTTGCAGCTTGGGGATGGCATCGAAACCGTGTTCTTGCGTCAAATGCCGGATCAAGAAAAAGATGCTCACCTTTTGGGCGCCGGAATTCTTTTCGGCGGGTCGCCCGTAAGCCCCCGACATCGGCGAACGGGAGGCGGCACAGCCAACCAACATCCCAACCATCAAAACCACCGTTACCAGTCCCAACCAATATTGGACCGCCTTGCACCAATGCTTTCGCTGCATAGTGACCCTCCTACCTATGGGTTGTACCAGCTTATTCCACGCTCTTTGTGCACAGTATAAACGGCGTCCGAGTTCCGGCAATGAGCGCGCATGATTCTACGTCAGCGGTTATTTTTGAGATCGGCGATCGGACCGGCGCAGGTTTACCATGGCGACCGTTGGCCGTACATCGACAGGGTCCTTGACCACGCTACGACAAAGGAGAGTTATGTCGATTACTCTGATCAAACAGCAGATCAACCGCTTTCTGTCGAGCCAGACGCCGGAAGTTATTTCCATCAAAGGGGCCTGGGGGGTGGGCAAGACCTACGCCTGGAATACCTACCTGGTCGAGGCGAAAAACCGCAATCGGCTCGCTCCGGAAAAGTACGCCTATGTGTCGCTCTTCGGCATCAATTCCCTGGCCGAGCTGAAATTCGCCATCTTCGAAAACCTTATCGACCGCAAGACGATCGGACGCAAGCCCTCCCTCGCCACTTTTCAGCGGAACCTGAACGAACTCTCCCGCCTGCTCGGCGGCCGGCGCCTGCTGCCGGGTTCCCGGGTCAACCTGGAGCGTTTCGGCTTCATGATCGAGGCCCTGGCCTTTCTCTCCCTGGATAAAACCCTGATCTGCATCGACGATTTCGAACGCAAGGGAAACGATGTCGAAACCCGCGACATTCTCGGCCTTATCACCCAGCTGAAAGAACAGAAGAAATGCAAGATTGTCCTGATCCTCAATGACGAAAATCTCGACGACGAGGCCTCCATCGATTATGTCAAACTGCGGGAAAAGGTGATCGACACCGAACTGCGCTTCGCCCCGACGGCGGAAGACTGCGTGGAAATCGCCCTCGGCACCGGCAAGGTCGCCGCTCTGCTGCGCGAGCCCATCGTCCGCCTGGGCATCAACAACATCCGCGTCATCAAAAAGATCGAAAGCCTGGCGGCGCTCCTCGCCCTCGCGCTGAAAAATTACGATGACGCCGTCCTCAAGCAGGCGATGAAAACCCTGACCCTGCTGACCTGGTGTTTTTACAGCCAGTCGAGCGACGCGCCCAACTACAATTTCGTGGTCAGCCGCACCAGCAGTTTCGATGATCTCAACGAAGAACTCCTCTCCACCCAACAGCTGCACTGGTGCGCGATTCTACGGCAGTATGACAACTTTTCCATGGATGAGTTCGACCGCCGAATCGCCCGTCTCGTCGAAAACGGCTACCTGAATGAAGCCGACATCCAGGCGCAAGCGGCGATCGTTCAGCAGAAAATCGACGCCGCCGGGTCGGAACATTCCTTTCAGGAAGCCTGGCGCCGCTTTTACGAATCCTTCGACGACGACAGCCAGGAAGTCATCAAATGCCTCTCGGACAGCTTCAAGGATAACGCCCGCCATATCAGCCCAGCGAACCTGGACGGCACCGTGCGCCTGCTCCGGCACCTGGGCAGAAACTCCGTCGCCGGCAAGCTCATCGATCTCTACATTGACATGCGTCGGGACGAGGCCGCCCTCTTCTCGCAGAGCCTGGCCGCGGTTCCGGCCGAGATCAGGGACGCCGAGGTGATCGAAAAGTTCACCCAGCAACTGCGGGAGATGCGGGCGGGCCAGCCGCTCAGGGAGATTTGTGCCAAGCTGGCGGATGGTGGCGGAAGTGACGAGGAAGAAGAGCGGATGAGCAAGGCCGAGGTGGCGGAATACGTGCGCCTGTTCAAGGAGCTGAAAGGCCCGGAACTCACCCATTATGTCGATTTCTGCCTGTCCTTCGGTCGCCGCGGAACAGGCACGGCCAGCCAGCGGAACATTTCCGAAAAAGCGACGGAAGCGCTGAAAATCATCGGCCGGGAAAGTCGCCTGAACGCCAGCCGCGTCAGCCGCTTCGGCATCCGGGTGGGGTGAGACTTATCCCCCCACCAGCCCCAGACTAAGCCAGGGCCAGTAGGTGATGAGCAGGACGCAGAAGAGCAGCAGCAGCAGGAACGGCAACGTGGCGCGGTAGAGGGTGAGGATCGGCTGGTCGAAGCGGTAACTGGCGATAAAGAGGTTGAGGCCGACGGGCGGGGTGAGGTAGCCAATCTGCATGTTGGCGAGGAAGATGATCCCCAGGTGCAGGGGATCGACATTGAAACCGACCGCCACCGGCAGGATCAGCGGCACCACCAGCACTAAGGCCGAGAAGATGTCGAGCAGGCAGCCGAGCAGCAGCAGAAAAAGGTTGAGCCAAAGGAGGAAGGTCAGGCGGCTGGAAACGTGGGCCTGCACCCAATCGAAGAGCCGCTCCGGCACCCCGGCGTCGATGAGAACGTTGGTCGAGGCGAGGGAGACGCCGAGGATGATGAGAATGCCGCCGACCATGACCATCGCCTGACGAACGATACCCGGCAACTGCAGCAATGTGATCTCGCGCAGAATAACGACCTCGACGACCAGCACGTAAAGAGCGGTGACGGCCGCCGCCTCGGAGACGGCAAAGTAGCCGCTGTAGATCCCCCCCAGCACGATAAAAGGGAGCGGCAGCTCCCATGCCGCATCAACCAGCGCCCGCCCCGGCCCGACGGCGGCCGTCTTCCTCTCCCGGGGCAAACGGCGGCTGTGCCAGAAGGCGTAGCCGAGGAGCAGGACCAGCATCAGCAGGCCGGGCAGAAGACCGGCGACAAAGAGCTGGTCGATGCCGACCCCCCGCCCGACCTCGGTCTGCTGGGCGACAATGCCGTAGAGGATGAGGGGAAGCGAGGGCGCAAAGAGCAGGCCGAGACTGCCCGAGGTGGTGATCAGGCCGAGATTGAAATGTTCGTCGTAGCCGGCCTGTTGCAAGGCCGGATAGAGGAGCGCGCCGAGGGCGACGATGGTCACTCCGGAAGCACCGGTGAAAGCAGTGAAGAAGGCGCAGGCGACCAAGGCGACGGCGGCGAGACTGCCGGGGAGCCAACCGAAGAGGGCCTGGGTCAGATTGACCAGACGGCGCGGCGCGCCGCTCTCGCCAAGCAGATAACCGGCCAGGGTAAAGAGGGGGATGGCGAGGAGCACCGGCATCTCGGCGAGACGGAAGACCTCGACGGCGAGGGCGGCAAGGTCGATTTCGGCCCGCTGGTAGCCGAGCAGGGCGCCGGCGGCGATGATGGCAAAGAGCGGCGCGCCGAGCAGGGCGAGGAGAAACAGGCCGAGAGCGATCAGGAGCATGGCGGCTCCTTGGCGATCAGTTCGAACAGGCGACGTCCGGCGGCCGCCAAGTAGCGCACGGCGATCAGGCCGAAGGCCAGGGGGATGGCGGCCTGGAAGATCCAGGCCGGAAGGTTGCCGAGCAGGGTCGAGCCGAAGTCCCTTTCCATCAGCACGAACCGCCCGGCATGCCAGGCACAGAGGACGCAGACGGCGGCGGTAAAGAGGGCGGTGACAAGCTCCGAAAGCGCCGTGAAGCGTTCCGGCAAAAAACGGGACAAAACGTCGATCTTGATCTGCTTCCCCTCGCCACTTGCGACCACCGCCCCGGCTAGTCCCAACCAAAGAAGCAGCAGTTTCAGGAACTCATCGGCCCAGAGAAAACCGCCGTCAAAGAAGTTGCGGGCGATGATCTGCCAGACCGCCAGCGCCACCATCACCAGCAAGAGCGCGCACAGCAGCAGGTTTTCCAATCCCCGTCCCAGCCGTTCGAGTCCCGCGAAAAACCGGGTCATGGTTTGCTTCCGCTCCGGCGCTCGCGCAGCAGATCAACGATCCGCCGGTAGAGTTCCGGCGAATAAGCCCCCTGGGCGCTGAGCCGCTCCATGGCCCCTTGGGCCCGCTCGCGCATGCGCGCCACCTCACCGGATTGCGGCGTCACGAAATTCAATCCCTGCTTGCGCAAGGCCGCCAGCGCCGCCGCCTCATCCAGCCGATTCTGTCGATCAAACCCCTGATAGACCCGCTCCATCACCTCGCGCACGATCAAGCGATCAGCCTCATCGATCTTGTCGAAGGCCTTCCGGTCGATGACCAGGACCGCGCAGAGATAGGCCATGGGCGCTTCGGTGACGTACTTGACCTTGGTGTGCCACTGGAAAGCCAGGGCGCCGATGGGGGAGACCCCGACGATATGCACCAGACCGGTCTGCAAACCGGTGAGCACATCACTGATCGGCAGGGAAATGGGGGAAAGCCCGAGTTCCTCCATGACCGCCGAGGTCACCGTATCCCCTTCCGGTACCCAGAGTTTCTGCCCTTTCATGTCGTCGAGACGGACGATGGGGCGATTCCCCATGAGCAGGGCGAAGCCCCCTTCGGCGAAACCGAAACTGACGAAACCGTGCTCTTCCAACCCCGCCCGCAGCAGAGGATCGAAATCGGCGCGCACCGCGTCGATTTCTTCCAGGGAATCGAACAGCAGGGGCAGGCCGTACAGGCTCAGGTCGGGATAGACATCCGCCAGGCCGCCGCCGGTGAAGGCGCCCCCTTGCAGCTGGCCGATGCGGATCTTGCGCAGCATGCTCTTCTCGTTGCCCATCACCCCGCCGCCATAGAGTTTGATCTCCACCCGCCCGGCAGTCCGCTCCTTGATCTCCGTCGCCCCCCGGCGCATCTCGTTCATCCACGCCGCCCCTTCCGGCGCTAGGGTGCCGAGCTTGAGGGTCACGGCCGCCGCGGGCGCGGCCAGAAGCAGAATCAGAGATGTAATCAGAAGAGAACGCATGGTGAACTCCAGGTCCGGTGATTGTTGTGTAAGCTACCGACAATCAAAAATAATCGTCCGCCGACGCCAGCAGGGCGCGGGCTTCCTCCTGCGCCGTTACGTTGAACAGGGTCAGCCCCTCGGCCGTGGGATCGGCGGCGAGCACTTCATTGAGCAGCCGGTCGTGCAGTTCGCGGTCGTAGAGCATGCGCGCATAGCGCCGGGCCAGCTCGACCTTGGCCGTCAGGTTGCGTCCGCCGGAAAGCTCCAACGCCCGCTCCAGATGGGCGCGCCCCTGCTCGGGCACGCCGCCCAAAGCCGGTGGCCGCAACAGCCGCAGAACGCCGAGATAGAGTTGCGGAGCGCCCTGTTGGTAACCCTCATCCAGTTCCACCAGCCGCGCGAAGAGCGCCTCGACCTTGGGCAGATCGGCCAGCGCCGCCGGATCCTCTTCATTGGCCTGTAAGCGGGCCAGCCAGGCGACGCCAAAGGCGTACAGCCGGGGAACATCCCGCTTCCCGAAGCGGGCGAGAGCCGCGGCGAAATCGTCCGCCGACCGTTCCGACAAAGGCTCGGCGCCTCGGGACTCAATCAACCGACGGCCGTAAAGCCAGGTCCGTTCCGCCTGCCTTCGCCGCTGAACAGGGTCGGCCGCCGCTAGGGAACTGTTCAGCGCATAGAGGGAAGCGGCGGAAGCGAGCAGCTTTTTATCCGTCGGGTCATCGAGCAGCAGGCTGTCAAGCAGCAGCAGATAGGCGGGAATCCCCTGGCGCACGGTCTGGGGGTCGGGATGGTCGAGTACCGCCCGGGAGAGGTCGTCGCTCATGCGACCGATACAGCCGCCCAGCAGCAACAGGATGGCGAGTAAGGCGCTGGGAAGAGCAAGGCATCGGCATGTCATAAAAACAACTCCGAGGTTCAATGAAACGCCCTGCATCGACAGGCAATCCAGTGGGCGCGAAGAGAAAGAATCCTCATGAATTTATACCATCCCCGGCCACTCATGCAAGGAGCGGTCGGCCGCCGGACCTGACCGAACCGCTCCACGGGAAACGTGGCTTTTCCTTTACCCCTCCCACTCCCCCTGCTATTCTCCGGCTCGACTCTTTTCAAGGACTATCCATGCGCATCCTGCACACCTCCGACTGGCACCTCGGTCGCCAGTTTCATAACGTTTCGCTGCTCGACGACCAGCGCCACATTCTCGACCAGATCGTCGCCGTCGTCCGTGACCGGAAGGCCGACGTGGTGCTGGTCGCCGGCGACGTCTACGACCGTTCGGTGCCGCCGGCGGCGGCGGTGGAGTTGCTCGACGAGACCGTTCACCGTATCTGCGCCGAACTCAAGGTGCCGATGATCCTCCTCGCCGGCAACCATGACGGTCCCCGACGGCTCGGCTTCGCCGCCCGCCAACTGGCCGGCGCCGGGCTGTATGTGGCCGGGCCGCTGTGGAGCGTGCCGTGTCCGATCCTGCTCAAGGGCACCTCCGGCGAGTTGGCCTTCTACCCCATCCCCTACGCCGATCCGGCGACAGTGCGGGAGGTTCACGGCGTCGAGGTCGCCGATCATGATAGCGCCCTGGCCTATCTGCTCGGCCGGGTGCGCCAGGACAACGGCCCCACCCGTCCCTGCGTGGTTCTCGCCCACTGTTTTCTCGCCGGCGGCGAGCCTTCCGAGTCGGAGCGCCCCCTCTCCATTGGCGGCGCCGAACAGGTCAACCCGGAGCATTTCCGCCCCTTCGCCTATGCCGCCCTCGGTCACCTGCACGGCCCGCAATGGCGGGGGGCCGAACACATCCGCTATTCCGGTTCGCCCCTCAAATACTCTTTTTCCGAGGAACGGCAGCGCAAATCTCTGACCCTGGTCGAGCTCGACGGAAGCGGAAAAGCCGCCATCGAACTCATCCCCTTGAAACCTCGTCACGACATGCGTTCCCTCGAAGGCAACCTTGTCGATCTGCTCGCGGCGGGGAAGAACGATCCCCAACGGGAGGATTACCTGCTGGTGCGCCTCACCGACCGCCACGCCATTCTCGACCCCATGGGCAAGCTGCGCGAGGTCTACCCCAACGTGCTCCATCTGGAACGTCCCGGTCTGATGGCGGGAGCAGAACGGGTGCAGGTCGGCCGCGACCGCCTGAAGCAGGGGGAGTTGGCGATGTTCGAGGATTTCTTCGAGCAGGTGACGGGAGACCAACCAAGCGCTGAGCAACGCCGGGTCGTCGCCGACGCGCTCGACCGTCTGCACCGGGAGGAGTTCTGAGATGCGCCCGCTGACCCTGACCCTGAGCGCCTTCGGTCCCTTCCCCGGCACGGAAACGATCCGCTTTTCCGACCTCGGGGAAAATCCCCTTTTTCTCATCAACGGCCCGACCGGGGCGGGCAAGACCACCCTCCTCGACGCCATCTGCTTCGCCCTTTACGGCAAGACCACCGGCGACGAGCGGGAGGGGGCGCAGATGCGCTGCGACCTTTCCCCCCCCGACATCCTCACCGAAGTGACTTTCGCCTTCGAATTGGGCGGCCGCCGTTTCCGCATTCGCCGAGTGCCGGAGCAGCAGCGTCCCAAGGCCAAGGGGGAAGGGACCACTACCCAGAATCCCGAGGCGCAACTGGTAGAGCTTTTGCCCGACGACAGCGAACGGCTCATCGTCGCCGCCAAGGTCAGCGAGGCGACCCGGGAAATCGAGGGACTGACCGGGCTCTCCGTCGACCAGTTCCGCCAGGTCATGGTGCTCCCCCAGGGGCAGTTCCGGCAACTGCTGCTGGCCGATTCCAGCGAGCGGGAGAAGATTTTCGGTCAACTCTTCCAGACCCGTATCTACAAGCAACTGGAAGAACATCTCAAGATTCGGGCCACCGAAATCCGCCGGGAACGGGAACGGCAACAGCAGTTGCACCAGGGGATTCTGAATGGAGCCGAGGTGGAGAGCAGCGAACAGCTCGAAACGGAGTTGACCTCCTGCGAACCGGCTTGTACGACGGCCCGGAAAGAGCGGGAGGCCAAAGAGACGGCACATTCCGCGGCAGAGAAAGCGCTGACCCAGGGGCAGGCGCTCGAACAAAATTTTGTCCGGTGGGATAAGACGGCAGCGGATCTCAGGCAGTGCGAAGAAGATCGACCCCGGATCGATGCCATCCGCGCCCAGATCGCCAACGCCGAACGGGCCGCCAAACTCGCCCCCCTCTTTGCCGACCGCAGCCGCTGCGAAAAGGATCTGGCACAGGCACAAAGAGAAGCCGATGAAGCGACCAAACGCCTTGCCGCCGCCCGGAAAGCGCTGGAAGAGGCAACCGTAAACCGCAAGGCGACCGCTCAGCTGCAGATCGAACTGAAACAGGCGAACGAGGAACTGACCCGCCTGAAGGGGTATCACGAGCGGGTCGAAGGACTGGCAAACGCCCGCACCAAAAAGGAGAGAGCCGACCGAACGGCGAAACAGACCGAGCTGGTGCTGCAGTTCAAAGAGCTCGCCGACCGCTACCTGGCCCTCCACAACCTCGAAAAGAAAAAACTGGAAGTCGAACAGCAGCAGGGAATCCTCGCCAAGGCGAAGGAGCAGGAAGAGACCCGGCGTCGTGAACAGCAGGAGCGAGAAGAGCGCGCCAAACGCCTTGAACTCGCCTGGCACCAGGGGCAGGCCGCGATCCTCGCCCGCGAGCTGCAGGAGGGCGCCCCCTGCCCCGTCTGCGGCAGCATCGAACATCCGACCCCGGCCCATGCCGACCGGGAGCTTCCCAATCAACAGCAGGTGGAACAGGCTCGCAATGCGCTACGGCTGGCGACGGAAGCCCTTGAAGAAGCCAGGCAGCAGACGACAAAAAAACAGGAGCGTTTGCGCGACCTCGAACGTGAGGCGAAAAGCCTGCAGGAGCTCGTCACTACCGACGCCCCCCTCGACCGGTTAAAGGAAGAGATTCGCGCCCTGCAGGAAGAGACCAAGAACCTGGCCTTCTCTCTCCCCGACCGCGAAGGGATTCAACACCTCGACCCGGAAGCGCTGCGTGCCGAGCGGGAATCGGCGCGGAGCTCCGCAGCGGCGGCGCAGGCCCAGGTGGAGAGTGCCGAACAGGAACTCCCGGAGGCCTATCGCGAACGGGGAGCCCTCGACGGTGCCATCGCCAAGACCTCGGCAACCGTCACTCAGATCGAGAAGGACATCGAACGGCTTGAAACCTGTTTTCAGCAGGCGACCAATGCCCTGACCGCCGCCAGGACGGCCGGTGATGCCGCTGCGGCGCAACGACAAAAAGCCGAAACCGCTCTCACCGAGGCGCGGCAATGTGCCGCCAACGCCCTGGCGTCGAGTTCCTTCGCCGATGAAACAGCCTACCGATCCGCCCTCCTCGATGACGAGAAGCTGCAACAACGTAAAGTGGAAGAGAAAGCCTTCGAGAAGAAATTGGAGCAGTTGACCGGTGCCCACCAGCAGCTGAGCGAACAGCTTCAGGGGACAGCACGCCCTGATCTCGTCACGCTCGTGGCCACAACGGCCGCTGCGAAAGAGGCGAAGGATAGGGCCACCGAAACATGGAGCAGCCTCGACAAGCGCCTGAGTCTGCTCCTCGACACTCGGAAAAAACTGGAGAGCACCGCCGTCGAACAAAAGAAACTGGACGACGAGTACGCCGTGGTCGGCACCTTGAGCGACGTCGCCAACGGCCAGACCGGCAACAAAATCAGCCTGCAACGCTTCGTCCTCAGCGTGCTGCTCGACGACGTGCTGCTTGAAGCCGGGCACCGTCTCCAGCTCATGAGCAAGGGGCGTTACCGGCTGCTGCGCAAGGAAGACCGGGCCAAGGGGAACAAGGCCTCGGGGCTGGAACTGGAAGTGGAAGACGCCTACACCGGCAAGACCCGGGCCGTGGCGACCCTCTCCGGCGGCGAGAGCTTCATGGCCGCCCTCTCCCTGGCTCTCGGGCTTTCGGACGTGGTCCAGGCCTACGCCGGCGGCATCCGCCTCGACACCCTCTTCATCGATGAGGGCTTCGGCAGCCTCGACGCCGAATCCCTCGATCTGGCGATCCGCGCCCTGGTCGATTTGCAAGCCACCGGCCGCATGATCGGCATCATCTCTCATGTCGCCGAACTCAAGGAACAGATGCCCCTGCGCCTCGACGTCATCGCCGACCGCGGCGGCAGCCGGGTGCGGCTGGTCAAGCCCTGACGGGTCGCTCCGGAAGTTTCTCTCCCCACCGACTTGCAATCCGCCAATTTGGGACCATAATCGTGGTGTTTCGAGCGGCATTTCGCCGCGATTATTATTGGTGATTTTGAACAGCGAAATGGAGGAAAGCATGAAAGCGTATGGTGCGGAATTTTTCGGTACCTTCTGGCTGGTCCTGGGCGGCTGCGGCAGCGCGGTTCTCGCCGCCGCCTTTCCCGAGGTCGGCATCGGCCTGCTTGGCGTCTCCCTGGCCTTCGGTCTTACGGTTCTGACCATGGCCTACGCCATCGGCCATATTTCCGGCTGTCATCTCAATCCGGCCGTCTCCGTCGGCCTCTGGGCTGGAGGCCGCTTCCCGGCGAACCAGCTGTTGCCCTACATCGTCGCCCAGGTTCTGGGAGCAATCGTCGCCGGTGGCATTCTCTACCTCATCGCCAGCGGCAAGGTCGGCTTCGACGTGACGGCAGGCTTCGCCTCCAACGGCTACGGCGAGCACTCCCCCGGCGGCTATTCCCTGCTGGCGGCGCTGGTTACGGAAGTGGTCATGACCATGATGTTCCTGCTCATCATCCTCGGCGCCACGGATGAACGCGCCCCACAAGGCTTCGCGCCGCTCGCCATCGGCCTCGGCCTGACCCTAATCCACCTGATCAGCATCCCCGTCACCAACACCTCGGTCAACCCGGCGCGCAGCACCGGCGTCGCGCTCTTTGTCGGCGATTGGGCGCTGGCGCAATTGTGGCTTTTCTGGATCGCACCCATCGTTGGGGCGATCCTGGGCGCGCTCATCTATCAATTCATCGGCAAACCGGGACGCTAGGCGTTTCCCCCTCTTTGCGAAAGGACAAAATATGAATATCACAGATCTGTTAGGCGGCATGATGCAGGCCGGCATGGCCCCCTCGACCAACCGGCGCCTGAAAAACGCCATGGGCGGCCAAGGCGGCGGCCTCCTCGAGAGCCTCGGCGGCATGCTCGGCGGCCAGGGCGGTCAAGGCAGCGCGGGCGGAGGACTCGGGGATCTGCTTTCTGGCGCTCTGGGCGGCAAGGGGGCGGGAGGGCTCGGCGGCATGCTCGGCGATGTCTTGGGTCAGGCCGGCCAGAGGACGGGAGGCAAACAGAATCTGGCCCTCGGCGGCCTCGGGGCCTTGGCCGGCGCCCTTCTCGGCGGCGGCGGCCGCTCCATGCGCGGCGCCCTCGGTGGCGGGGTCATGGCCCTGCTCGGGGCAATGGCTTTCAAAGCGCTACAGGGCACCGGTCAGGAAAGCGGCAAGGTGCCCCTGGGATTGACGGAGCCACAAACCGAATCCGACCAGCGCGCCCTGGAACAACAGGCGGGACTGGTGTTGCAGGCGATGATCAACGCGGCGAAATCGGACGGCCAGATCGACCGCGAGGAAATCCAGCGGATCGTCGGCAAACTGCAGGAGATGGGGGCGGACGAGGAGGCCCTCAACTACGTGCGGACGGAGATGCAGGCCCCCATGCGCACCGACCATCTGATCGCGGCGGTCGGGGGACAACCGGAAATCGCCGCCGAGATTTATGCCGCCTCGCTCATGGCGATCGAGGTGGATACCCCGGCGGAGAAGATGTATTTGAATCAACTGGCTTCGGGGCTGCGCCTCGATCCGCAGATCACTCGGCGCATCGAAGAGATGATCGGCCTGCAACCGGTCTGACCGGCCGTTCTCCAGATAAGGACAAGGATAAGCCAAAACTAGAGAAGGCCGCCTCGAAGTCAGATCACGCAGGCGGCCTTCTCGTCAGCCCCGGGTCGGAAAAAGTCCGCGCCCTTTACAATCCAGAGATCGATGACTATAGTGCAACCGTTGCTATTTCCATCAGTTGCCCCCTATCGATAAGGAGTCCCTCCCATGTTCAAACGTTTCCTTCCGCTGCTGCTCGCCACCCTCCTCGCCCTGCCTGCCCTCTCCAGCTGTGGCTATAACGAGATCCAGAAGAACGAGGAAGCAGTCTTCGCCGCCTGGGGCGACGTCGAGGCCACCTATCAGCGCCGCGCCGACCTGATTCCCAATCTGGTCGAGGTGGTCAAGGCCTACGCCGCCCACGAAAAAGAGACCCTGCAAGCGATCACCGAGGCCCGGGCCAAGGTCGGGCAAGTGAACCTTTCCGCCAAGGATCTGGCCGATCCGGCCGCCGTGCAAAACTTCCAGGCTGCCCAGGGGGAACTCTCCGGCGCCCTCTCGCGGCTGCTGGTGGTGGCCGAGCGCTATCCCGACCTGAAGGCCAATCAGAATTTCCTCGACCTGCAGCATCAGCTTGAAGGGACGGAAAACCGCATCAACGTCGCCCGTCAGCGCTTCAACGAGACGGTGCAGGTCTTCAACACCTCGATCCGCACCTTCCCCAACAGCCTGACCAACAACTGGATTCTCAAGCTGGAGCGCAAAGAGCCTTTCAAAGCGGATGCCGGCGCCGCGACCGCCCCCAAGGTGCAGTTCTAGCCGATGGCCTGGTTGTTTAAAATACTGCCGGCAGTGGTGCTTCTGCTGTTGCTCCCCCTGTCGGCGGTTTCCCTCGACGTGCCGCCGGCGACCGGATATGTGGTCGACCGCGCCGGGCTCCTTTCCCCCGGCACCCGGCTCAAACTCGAACAGTTCCTCGAAAACTTCGAGAAGAGCGATTCGACTCAGCTCGCCGTGCTGACCATCCCCTCCCTCGAAGGCGAGGCCCTGGAAGGCTACGCCATCAAGGTAGCGGAAAGCTGGGGTATCGGTCAGAAGGGCAAGGATAACGGTGCCTTGCTGCTGGTAGCCAAGACCGAGCGCAAGGTGCGCATCGAGGTCGGCTACGGCCTGGAAGGACGGCTCACCGACCTGCTGGCCGGGCGCATCATCGATTATGAAATCACCCCGCGTTTCAAGCAGGGGGATTTCGACGGCGGGGTGATCGCCGGGGTCGCCTCCATGGCTGAGGCGGTACGGGGCGAATATCAAGGAACCGGCAGCACCGGCCGGAAAAAGAAGGATAATCCCTGGGGGATTCTCGCCCTGCTCTTCTTTCTCGGCCCCGGCCTGATGCTGCTCGGCGGCCCATCGAATCACCGGCGCCGGGGCGGCTTCTGGATCGGCGGCCCGCCCTTCGGCGGCGGGGGCAGTGGTGGAGGTTTCGGCGGCTTCGGCGGCGGCGGTTTCGGTGGCGGCGGCTCGTCGGGCAGCTGGTGATACAATCAACGTCGGACTCTCGCCCGTTCGCTGCGCTCACTAGAGCTCAAGTAAGCGCAGCGAACGGGCGAGAGCCGCTTTTAAAAAAGGTTTTTTCATGCCCAGACTGACCGCCCAAACGATTTTCAGCGACGCCGAAAAAGAGCGTATCGAAGCGGCCGTGCGCGATGCCGAGAGCCGCACCAGCGGCGAGATCGTGCCGCTGGTGGTGGACGAATCGTACGATTACCCTCAGGCCGAGATCGTCGGCGCCGGCTTCTTCTCTTTGGCCACGGCGACCACCCTCAGTTGGGCCTTCGCCGGTTCGTCGCTGTGGGTATTTCTCCCCCTCTTCCTGCTGCTGTTCTTTCCCTTTCGATGCCTGCTCCGCCGCCTCCCCGAGCTCAAGCGGCGGCTGATCCATCCTGGAGAAATCGCCGCCGAGGTGGAAGAAAAGGCCCTGGTCTCTTTCATCGAGCAGGGGTTGCATCACACCCGGGACGAAACCGGCATTCTCATCCTCGTCTCCCTTTTCGAACACCGAGTCTTCGTTCTCGCCGACCGAGGGATCAACAAGCAGGTACCGAAGGAAACCTGGGACGAAATCGTCCATATCGTCACCGAAGGTATCCGCTCTAGCCGCACCTGCGAGGCCCTGTGCGCTGCAATAACCCGTTGTGGCGAGCTGCTCGAAGCACATTTCCCGAAAAAAACGGACGATACCGACGAACTGCCCAATCTGATTCTCGGCTGAGAGTCAAAGGGAGGTCTCATGCCTCACATTCTCTGGCTTTTTCTGCTGCTGGCGGGAGCGCTCCCGGCGGCGGCTCAATCAATCGAAATCTTTTCAGCGACCGAGGGAACCTACGTCATGACGGAAAAAATCAGCAAATCCGACGCTGAATGGCGTGAGCAACTGACCCCGTTGCAGTATCACGTCACCCGCGAAGCCGGGACGGAAAAGGCCTTCTCCGGACACCTGTGGAACAACCACGAAACGGGCCTCTACACCTGCGTCTGCTGCGGTCTCGACCTCTTCCGTTCCGAGGACAAGTTCGATTCGGGGACCGGCTGGCCGAGCTTCACCGCCCCCATCTCCGAGAAAAATATCTCCACCGCCCCGGACAACTACTTTTTAATGCGCCGGACCGAAGTCCTCTGCGCCCGCTGTGACGCCCACCTCGGCCATGTCTTCGACGACGGTCCGAAGCCGACGGGCAAGCGCTACTGCATCAACTCTGCGGCCCTGGAATTCGTTCCGGAAAAATAGATCAGCCCGATTCTTCTTCCTTTATTTCCCGCCGAATCCGTCAACCGGGCGGGCTTTTTTCCTCCCCGAGCGGATTTTCATGACCTCCCCGATTTCCCGCCGTGCCACGCTTTTCGTTGTCTGCACGGCCCACTTCCTCATGCCTTTCATGATGTCGGCGGTTGGCATCGCCCTGCCCGTCATCGGCCTGGAGTTCGCCGCCAGCGCCCGGCAGCTGGGGCTGATCGAGACCGCTTACGTCCTTTCGGCGTCGATCTTCCTGCTCGCCATGGGCCGTCTGGGGGATATTCACGGGCGCAAGCGCATCTTCGAAATCGGCATTGTCGTCTTCACCCTGGCCGGCGGCCTCCTCTCTCAGGCCTGGTCGGTGGAGGCGATGATCGGTCTGCGCCTACTGCAAGGGATGGGCGGAGCAATGGTCATGGCCACCACCAACGCCATCGTCGTCTCGGTCTTTCCCGCCCAGGAACGGGGCAAAGCCCTGGGTATTTCCGTAGCCAGCGTCTATGCCGGCATCTCCTGCGGACCCTTCATCGGCGGCTATCTCGTCACCCATTTCGGCTGGCGCTGGCTCTTCTACATCTGCGTCCCTCTGGGTCTGATCACCTTTCTCGTTTCCCGTCGCAAGCTGCGCGGCGACTGGGCCGACGCGGCCGGGGAACCCTTCGACCTGCGCGGCAGCCTGGTCTACGCGGCGGCGATTCTGCTGCTTATCGCCGGTGCCTCGCAACTCGACCAGGGGCGCTGGGCCTGGGGCCTGGCCGCTGCCGGCGTGCTCGGACTCCTGCACTTTCTCCACCTGGAAAGCCGCACCGCCCACCCCCTGCTGAACGTGAGCCTGCTCCGCGAGAACCGGATCTTCGCCCTCTCCAACCTGGCGGCGCTGCTCAATTACGCGGCGACCTTCGGCCTCACCTTCTTCATGAGCCTCTATCTGCAATACGTCAAGGGGATGAACGCCCATCAGGCCGGGACCGTCCTCATCATCCAGCCGATCGTGCAGACGCTCTTCTCCCCGTTGTGCGGCAAGCTCGCCGACCGCTACCCCGCCTCCCAGGTGGCGACGTTGGGGATGGGGTTGTGTGCCGTGGGCCTGGGCATCGCCGCGACCCTCGACGCCGTGAGTCCCTTGGCGCTGATCATGGCCATGCTCGGCCTGCTCGGCCTCGGCTTCGCCCTCTTCTCTTCCCCCAACACCAGTGTCATCATGGGAAGCGTGGCACCCCGCCATCTCGGTGTCGCCTCGGGACTCAGCGCCACCATGCGCACCCTGGGGATGATGACGAGCATGACCATCATCACCGTGATCTTCTCCGTACTTATGGCCGGAGAGCCGGTCACCGCCGCCACCCAGGACGCCTTTCTGCGCAGTATGACCTGGGCCCTGCTGACCTTCTGCGCCCTCTGCCTGCTCGGCATCCTCTGTTCCCTGGGGCGCATCCGGAAATAAAAAAGGCGGCCTCGCGGCCGCCTTCGATGGGCATTTCGTTTCTCTGTGCTCGCCGGCAGAAAGGTCATTCCAGCGAGGTGCGTTTGGGGTTGAGAATGCAGGTTCGGCGGGCTTCATGGCCGACTTCCAGCATCGCTTCATCCTTCCACAGGGAAAGGGCGACATCGCCGCGGGCGTATTTCACCCCCGAAGCCATCTGTTGCTGGGGGAGGAGCAGGGTCCGGTCGGGCAGGACGAGCTGGGCGCGATCCCCTTCGACCCGGACAAGAAAGGCATAATCGTCCCGGCACTCGTAGACCCGGGCACCATCCCCACTTTCGACGGACAAGGGAGCTTCACCATAGGGGAGCGTGCAGGCCGAAAGAAGCGCGACCAGAGACAGGCCGAAAATTCGCTGCCATTTCAGTAAGGCCATAGGAAAATCCCCCCGGCAATTGACGGTTAAAAGATAGCGACCATCCGCTCGAAAGATTTACGCAGGCGGATGGAGAGGGTCAAAAGCACCCCCTTGAGCAGCCGGATACCGAGCTCGGGATGCTCCACCAGCAACCGCTCCAGATGTTCCCGGGGGAGCAGCAAGAGCTGGGCATCCTCCAGGCAGACAGCGGTTACCGCCCGGGGAAGGTTATCGATCAGGCTGAACTCGCCGATCACCGTCCCTTCGCTGTAGACGCCGATCACCATCTGCCGCCCTTCGAATTCGGTATTTTTCTTTTCTTCGATGCGCCCGGACATGACAAAGGCGGCGAACTGCGCTTCATCCCCTTCGCTCCAGAGCACTTCGCCGGCCGTGACCTGGCGACACTTGAAGTAGGGAGCGAGGATTTCCGTATCGGCATCGGAAAGAAACTTGAAGCAGCGCAGATCGTTCTTCATCCGCGCGCAGACGTCGGGAGCCGTTCTATTCATGGCTGGCTGGAATCCCCTCCCTGCTCCAGTTGCGCCAGCTTTTCCGTCATCCGTGCCAGCAGCCCGTCGAATCCCTCTTTCTTCAGAATTTCGCCGTAGCTGTTGCGGTAGTTATTGACGAAGCTCACCGACTCGATCACCACGTCATAGACCATCCATTCGCTCCCCTGCTGCACCATCCGGTAAGAAATGGGGATTTCCGCGCTCTTGGTGACGATGACGGTATCGACAGCGGCCCGGTTTCCCTGCACGCGCTCCTTGAGGAAATCGATTTTTTCGTCGGTGTAGGACTCGATGCGGCCGATGTAGTTACGCTCCAACAAATCGGAAAAGATCCGAATGAAGCTGTCGCGCTGCGCTTCGCTGGCGTTCTTCCAGTTGGTCGCAAGAATTCGCTGGGACATCTCGGTGAAGTCGAAGCGGGCGCGGATGGTGGTGGAGAGCTTTTCCCGCCGCGCCTCTTTTTCCAGGTTCGATTCCCTGAGAATCGCCATCACCGCATCGACGGTGGTTTGGGCCTGCTCCAGCGGCCCCGGCGTCGCCAGCGCCACGCCCGCCACCAGGAGAAAGCCGCCAACCAGAAAGAATAAACGATATTTGGTCATCCAATGTAAACCCATGGTTACCTCCTTGAATTGCATGAAACCTGTCACTTCCTGACCTTGCCCGCCCGCATCTGGGTGTAGGCGTCACGGACGAAAAGATAAGGGTCGAGTTCGTTTTCACGGATACCTTCGTAGGTATCCTTGTCGAGAGAGATGGCGTTTTCGGCATCGAGGGCGCGTAATCCGGCCAGTTCCTCGGATTTGAGCGCCGGCGGCAGGGGATCGACGAAATGGTCGCCGATGCGCCCGATGCCGTCCCGCAGACTGGTCGAGCCGAGAACCGGCAGCACCAGATAGAAGCCCTGGCCGATACCGTAATGGCCTAGGGTCTGGCCGAGATCCTCGTCTTTTTTCTCCAGCCCCCACTTCGCCGCCGGGTCGAACAATCCGGCCAGACCGAAGGTGCTGTTGGTCAGAAAGCGGGCCAGTTCGCTCGCGGTGTTGGTGAACTTGAGCTGTAACAGGTTATTCACCGCCCGCGCCGGCGTTCCCAGGTTGGAAAAGAAGTTGGAAGCCGAAACCCGCGCCGGTTCGGGAATCACCCGCAGCCCCTTGGCCACCGGCTTGAGCAGATAGACATAGAGTTTGTCGTTGACCCAAAACATCCCCCGGTTCAGCGGTTCCAAGGGATCGGCGATTTGTTCCGCTTCGGGTTCGGCGAAGGGATCCTCTTCCAGATAGAAGTCTTCCTCCTCGGCAAAAACCGGAACGCTGAAAAAGAGCAGCAAAAACAGAAGCAGCGGCGCGATCCGAGTCATGAATCCCCCTATTTTTTCTCGAAAACGTACTTGCTGATCAACTCTTCGAGGTTGATGGCCGATTCCGTCTCGAAAATGACCCCGCCCGGTTCAACGAGCAGATCGCTGCCGCCGGGGGAAATGCTCACGTAGCGGTCGCCGATGATCCCGGCGGTGCGGATCGAAGCGATACTGTCATCCTGCAGCTTGACATCCTTGTCCACCAGCATTTCCACCTCGGCTTCGTAGTTTTCCCCGTTGAGGCGAATGCGCGAGACCTTACCGATTTTGACCCCGGCAATTTCCACCGGCGCCCCTTCCTTGAGCCCGGAAACGGAGAAAAACCGGGCGCTGACCGGATATTCGCTCCCTCGAAAAAAATCAACATGTCCGAGTTTGACGGAAAGCCAGACAAAGCAGAGAAATCCCGCCACCATAAACAGGCCGACGGCGACCTCGATATTAAGCCGATTCATATAATGCAGCCTCCTCCTTGGCACTGGAATAAATGGGCCCCATGGTTTCTTCCACATAGCGGCGGATCAGGGGATGATCCGAAAGCTGGAAGGACTCGGGGGACATGACCCCCTGGATTTTCCCGTCGGCGAGCAGGGCCACGTAATCGGCCAGCTTGAAGATCTTCGGCACATCGTGACTGACGATCACCGCCGTGTAGCCGAGCTGGCGTTGGGTCTTGTGAAAGAGCCGGTAGATTTCGTTGCTGCGGCTCACGTCGAGTCCGGTGGTCGGCTCGTCGAAGAAGACTACCTTGGGATCGAGCATCAGCGCCCGCGCCAACCCGACCCGTTTCTTCATGCCGCCGGAAAGTTGCGCCGGGAACTTGTCATCGGCGTCGACCAGATCCATCAGGTCGAGTTTTTCCCGCACCTTGGCGCGAATTACCGTTTCCGACAGCTTGGTCCTCTCCCGCAAGGGGAGCGCCACGTTGTCGAAGACGCTCATCGAATCGAAGAGGGCGACATTCTGGAAGAGAACACCGAACTCCATGCGGATGCGGTTCAGCTCTTTTTTGCGCGCCTTGGCCAGATTGCTGCCGAAGACCCGCACTTCCCCCCGCTCCGGGCGAACCAGGCCGAGCATGTGCTTGATGATGACGCTCTTGCCCTCGCCGCTGGCGCCGACAATGACCGTGGTCTTGCCGGAGGCGACGGAGAGGTTGACGTCGCGCAGCACCGTCTGCCGACCGAAGCGCTTTTCGATGCCGACCAGTTCAATCGCGGCGGCCGGTTGTTCCTTGGACATAGCCCCCCCCTATAACATAATTGCGCTGATCAGATAGTCCCACACCAGAACCGACACGGACGACAGCACCACCGCATCGGTAGTGACCCGGCTGACCCCTTCAGCGCCGAAGCCCCCCGAGCGTTCCTTGTGCAGGAAAAAGCCTTTAGCCGAGGCGATCCAAACGATCAACAGCCCGAAAATCAGCGACTTGACCAGCCCCATCTTGACGTCCTGCCATTCGACGCTGGCGTACATCCCCTGAAAATAGGTGCCACCGTTGACATCGAGCAGCACCACCCCGATCAGATAACCGCCAAGGATGCCGATCACGTCGAAGATCGCGGTCAAAAGGGGCAAGGTGAGGATCCCGGCGATATATTTGGGCGCCAGCAGATACTTGTAGGGATCGATAGCCATACATTCGAGGGCGTCGATCTGCTCCGAGTTGCGCATGATACCGATTTCCGCGCAGATCGCCGAACCGGCCCGGCCCACCACCATCAGCGCGGTCAGCACCGGCCCCAGTTCGCGGATCAGGCTCAAGGCCACCGCCGAGCCGAGCAGCCCTTCGGAGCCGAATTTGGTCAGAGTATAGTAGCCCTGCAAGCCCAGGATCATACCGGTGAAGGCACCAGTGAAGATGATGACGAAGAGCGACCGCACCCCGATGAAATGAGCCTGGCGGATGACCGGAAAGATGGGATAAGGCGGCTTGACCAGATTGAGCAAGCAGGCGAAGAGGAAAATTCCCATGCGCCCCCCCTGCTCCAGAAAAGCGAGACAGCCATCCCCGATTTTTTCAAAAGGTTTTGCCAGATTCAAAGCGTCGGATCTCCCCTAAAAAACATGCCAAGGCTTGCCGCAGGAGAGCGTCCTGTCGCAAGCCGGGCGATTGTACCAAGAACTCGCGTAAATTACCAATGGAGAACGATTATTCATCCAGGGAGACAAAAACGGCAGGACGATTTTCGCACCCTCGTCAGCAGAGCATGTCGTAGAAATAATCCCGGGCGCTCGGCCCGCCGTGCCGGCGCCGCATCAGCAGGGTGTAATTGGCCGTGGCCCGCGTCTCCAGGGACAACATTCCCGCAGCCAGGGCAAAGGCGCGACTAGGCGCGCCATAGCGTTTCTTGAGCAGGGGGACAATGCGGGAATAGTTGCCGATCAGCGGCAGGGTGCGCGTCTTGCGCCTGGCGGCGAGCCAGGCCCGCCCCTTTTCCGTAGCGCCGAGCAGGTGCAGATAGAGCGGGCCGGAATCCAGCCAGGCGGTCATCTCCTCGGCCGTCACCTCGTTCAGCACATAGGCGAGCAGGCGCTGCACACGGGTGCGGGTCAGGTGGCGGGATTTGACGGCGGCGACCAGTTCGGCATAGCCATCGCTGACGCAAGCGGCCCCGTACAGACGCTCGGCGATCCCCGCTTCCACCTGATAGAGCCCCCGCAACGACTCGGCCCTCCGCAGAAGTCGCGCCAGCAGCAAGCGATAAAGATGCTCGACATCGAGAACATGACCGGCCGCCAAGGCGGTAGCGAAAGGCGCACGGGCCGGGAGCGGGATGAAGTCCGCCACCTCTTCCCCCTGCGCCAGCCGGTGCCGGATGCCGGTGGCACTGGCAATGTCGCCGACGGCGCGCTCTTCGTGAAAACCGGCGCCAATGCGGGGGATGGTATGGGGAACGATGGCGGCGCCGATCTGGCGCAGGGCTTTGAGATACTCGATGCCGAGGATGTTGTTGGGCGAGGCAAGCAACTCGCCGTCGGCGACGCCCAACTCGGCCAGACAACGCGCTCGAGCCGTGGGATAGTTGATCCCGCGACGCAACAGGTGAGCGGTCCGCTCGGTGATCCGGGCGTCCTCGGTGAGCAGCAGTTCGGCGCAGCGCTGAAGCGGCGCCAGTTCACCCGCTTCGCTGCCGAAGCAGAGGGCATCGACCCCCAGGCTTTGTAACACCCGCACCGCCCCCAGAGCGAACTGGGGCGCGCTGTTGCAGGCCCAGGGGAAAGGCAGCTCCACCACCACATCGACCCCGGAGCGCAGAGCCATTTCCGCCCGCACCCACTTATCCACCAGCGCCGGCTCCCCCCGCTGCAAAAAATGCCCGCTCATCACCGCCACCGCCACCTCGGCCCCGGTAACCCGCAGACTTTCGCGCAAGTGGTGCAGATGGCCGTTGTGAAAGGGGTTGTATTCGGTGATCAGGCCGACGGATTTCATAAGAGCCAGGATAAAGGATCGAGGATAAAGGCGAAAGGAAGATCCTTTATCCTCGATCCTTTCTCCTTTCTCCTCCTGTAAGGAGTATCGGTATCCGCGCCCCGACCCGGTTTTCTTCGGAGGTCACGATGCTTTTGTAGGCCAGGGCTTCGACCCCGGCGGCGGTAACTTCGCGGAGCAGACGGCCGTATTCGGGATCGATGGCGTCGGCGGGGGTGAAGGCGGTCGCTTCGCCGCGCTGGACGAGAAAGAAAATCACCGCCCGATAGCCCTCCTGCCGGGCCCGTAACAGTTCCCGCAGATGCTTTTGGCCGCGCGTGGTCACGGCGTCGGGAAAGCAGGCGACTTGCGGATCGCAGCAGAGGGTGACGTTTTTAACCTCGACCAGCACCTTTTCCCCAGGCTTTTCCAGCAAAAAGTCGATACGGCTGTCATGATAGCGGAATTCGGGCCGGACTTCGAACCCGGCGAGTCCGTCGATCCAGCCCTGGCGCAAGCCCTCTTCCACCACCCGGTTGGTGCGGTGGGTGTGGGTATCGACCCAGTGCCCCTCGACCTCGATCAGTTCCAGGGTGTAGCGCAGCTTGCGCGCCGGGTTGTCGGCGGCGGAGATCAGTACCCGATGCCCGGGGACGGCGCACTGCTTCATGCTGCCGGTGTTGGGGGTGTGGGCGGTAACGACGGTGCCGTCGGCCAGTTCGACGTCGGTGAGAAAGCGCTGGTAGCGGCGCAGCAGACGCCCTGCGATGAGGGGCGCGGGGAGCTTCACCCGGCGATCTCCGCCATCTCCCGTTCGGAGAGTCCAATCAGGTAAAGGATGGAATCGAGATTCTGTTGATTGATGTGAAAATCGGCCTGTTCCCGCACCCGCGCCTTGGCGTTGAAGGCGATCCCCAGCCCGGCTCGCCCCAACATCGGCAGATCGTTGGCGCCGTCACCGATGGCGATGGCCTGGTCGAGGGTAATCCCTTCTTTCCCGGCGATCTCTTCGAGCAGTTGCGCCTTGCGCGCGCCGTCGACGATGGTCCCGGCAACCTCGCCGGTGACGATGCCGTCGACGATTTCCAAACCGTTGGCGTAGGCGTAGTCGAGACCGAGGTCAGACTTGAGCCGGTCGGTGAAGAACTGGAAGCCGCCGGAGATGACGGCGGTCTTGAAGCCGAGACGTTTGAGGATGGTGACCAGATTGCGGGCGCCGGGGGTCAGGGGAATATTGCGGTAGACCTGCTCCAGCGCCTCGGCTTTGAGCCCCTTGAGCAGGGCGACCCGCTCGCGCAGCGCGCCGGAGAAATCGAGTTCGCCGTTCATCGCCCGCTCGGTGATTTCCGCCACCTGCTCGCCAACCCCGGCGACCCGGGCCAGCTCGTCGATGACCTCGACCTGAATCAGGGTCGAATCCATATCCATCACCACCAGGCGCTTGGCCCGGCGATAGAGGCTCTCCTTCTGCACGGCGATATCGACCCCGACACTCGCGCCGGTGTGGAGCAGTTTGCGGGTCATGACCTTGACGTCCAGGTCCGGCGTGGTGGTGATGAGAAACTCGACGCAGCGCAGCTGCCCCTGGGTGAGCTTGGAGATGCGTTCGATGTTAACCGCGTGCTCGGCGAGAATACGCGAAACCCGGGCGAGGGCCAGGGCGTTCACTTCACCGCCGAGGATCGTCACGACATAGGCGTTGCGGGTCGTCTTGCGCCGGTATTCGGCCTCGCTGAGCACTTGAAAATCGAGGTCGAGACCGAGCTCCTTGGCGAGAAAGAGCAACTCCTTGACCAGCGGTTTCTGATCGCTTTCGCCGGTGGGAAAGTCGATGAGCACCGACAGGGAGAGCAGGGTGTGGGTGACGCTCTGTTCGATGTCGCGAATGCGGGCACCGGCCTCGGCGATGTGGCCGGTGACGGCGGCGATGATGCCGGTGCGGTCCGGGCCGGTCAGGGTCAGAAGAACCATCTTGTTGTCCATGGGCAATGCCTCTCGCAGCGGGGAAGTTGGGGCATTCTACCCGCAACGCCTGGCCCCCGCAAGTTCCGATGCCGGCAGTGTTGATGCCGGCGGTAAATATTTCTTGCAGGGGCGGTATCGGCATGCTACACAGCCGAGCGTAACCACCCATCCCCATCAGGAGCCTGTCATGAGCTACCAAGCCCCCGAAGCGTTCGCCAACGTCACCGCCGCCTGCAAGGCCAATATCTATTTCGACGGCAAGGTGGTCAGCCATACCCTGACCCTGGCCGACGGCAGCCGCAAGACCCTCGGCCTGATCTATCCCGGCCTTTATAAATTCAACACCGGCGCCCCCGAAAAGATGGAAATCATCGCCGGCGCTTGCCGCGCGCGCATTGCCGGTAACGTCGACTGGATCGGCTTTACCGCCGGGACCTGGTTCGACGTGCCGGGCAACTCCTTCTTTGAGATCGAAGTGACTGACGGCGTCGCCGAATACGTCTGTTCCTTCTGCTAAACCTGCCGGAAAGGTCCGCCATGCCGGAAATCGGCCGCTTCAATACCCTGGAAATCGCCGCCCTCGACACCGACGGCGCCCACTTCCAGACCTCCGCCGGGGAGATTCTCCTCCCCGCCCGGGAAGTCCCCGCCGCTGCCCAGGTCGGCGAACACCTGCGGGTCTTCGTCTACCACGACGGCGCCCGGTTGCTCGCCACGATGCGCGCCCCCCTGGCCCAGGTCGGCGAATTCGCCCTGTTCAAAGTGGCGCAAGTCACCCCGGTCGGCGCCTTTCTCGACTGGGGGCTGCCCAAGGAACTGCTCGTCCCCTTTTCCGAACAGCCCCGGCGCATGCAGGCCGGACGCAAATATCTGGTCAAGATCTGCCTCGACAATCGCGGCCGCATCGTCGCCACCGGCCGTCTCGACCCCTGCCTGGAACCGGGATCCGGGGATCTCAAGGACGGCGACGAGGTCGCGTTGATGATCCGGGAATTCACCGATCTCGGTGCCAAGGTCATCGTCAACGAACTCTACGACGGCCTGCTCTATCGGGATGAGCTGCGCGCCGGGCTGCACCGGGGGACGCGCCTGCGGGGCTTCGTCAAGCATGTACGGGAGGATGGGAAAATCGACGTCACCCTGCGCCGGGTCGGGGCCGAAGGAATCGTTGAGGCGCGGGAACGGATTCTGGCGGAACTTGCCCGCTCGGGGGAACTGCCCCTGCACGACGACAGCCCGCCGGAACTGATCCGCGAGCGCCTGGGGATGAGCAAGAAGACCTTCAAACGCGCCGTCGGTGGTCTTTACAAGGAAGGACTGATCGAACCGCCGGAAGGGGGCATCCGGCTGCGACGCCCGTAAAAATATGCTTCCCACACAAAAAAAGCCACGGCCGAAAAGATCGCGCCGTGGCTTTTTTTGTGGAAACAGGTTGCCGGATCAGGTTCCCGGCTTGTGGCAGAACTCGCAGGAGTTGTCGATCTTTTTGTGCTTGTGGCAGCCCTTGCAGAGCAGGTGATAGGCATCCTGGCTGTTTGGAACCTTCGGATCCTTGCCGTCATGGCAGTTGGAACACTTGCCGTCTTCGGTGCCAGTGTGATGGCACAGGATGCAGGAAACTCCCTCTTCTCGGTGAATTCTCGGCGAAAAAGCAACCGAGCCGAGCTTGCCCTTGCCGGGGAAAACCACCTGTTCGGGACAGCTCGCCCCTGCCTTTTCCTCCGCCATGACGGGAACCGTCACCAACAGCGCCGCCATCATCCCCGCAAGCACAATTATCCATCTCTTCATAACTCACCCCCAAATTTGATTAGACAAGCTAAATCTTTTTTATTTCAACATATTAGCTTGTCTCGCCGAGGCAAGTCAAGGAGCCGGAGAAAAATCCCGCCGAGCCCGGGTTGACGGGGATGGGATCAGCCTTCGGTCATCGCCCGGCAGTATTCAATCAATCTCTGGGTCGAGCTGTCGTGCCCAGTCGGCTCTTTCTCCCCTTCCAATTCGGGGAGAATCGTTTTCGCCAGTTGCTTGCCGAGTTCCACCCCCCACTGATCGAAGGAATTAACGTTCCAGATCACCCCTTGCACGAAAATCTTATGCTCGTAAAAGGCGATCAGCGACCCCAGGGTGCGCGGAGTCAGGCGCCGGTAGAGCAGAGAGTTCGTCGGCCGGTTGCCGGGAAAGATCTTGTGCGGCAGCAGTTTTTCGACCTCGTCCGGGGTTAGCCCCGAAGCCTCCAGTTCGGCGCGGGCCTCGGCTTCGTTCTTGCCTTTCATCAGCGCTTCGGTCTGGGCCAGGAAGTTGGAGAGGAGAATGGGCTGATGTCGCCCGAGGGGATTGTGGCTGTTGACTCCGGCGATGAAATCGCAGGGAATGAGCCGGGTGCCCTGATGGATCAGTTGGTAGAAGGCGTGCTGGCCGTTGGTCCCCGGTTCCCCCCAGATGATCGGCCCGGTGGCGTAATCGACCACCGCGCCGTCGAGGGTCACGCGCTTGCCGTTACTCTCCATATCCCCCTGTTGCAGGTAGGCGGGGAAGCGGGAAAGATACTGCTCATAAGGTAGGACCGCGTGCGATTCGGCGCCGAAGAAGTTGACGTACCAGACACCGAGCAGGGCCATGATGATTGGGATATTTTCCTCCATGGGGGCCATGCGAAAATGCTCGTCGACGGCATGAGCGCCATCGAGCAGTTCCTCGAAGCGGTCCATCCCCACCGCCAGCGCGATGGAGAGGCCGATGGCCGACCACAGGGAATAGCGCCCGCCGACCCAGTCCCAGAACTCGAACATATTGTCGGGATCGATGCCGAAAGCGCTCACCGCCTCGCCGTTGGTAGAAAGGGCAACGAAATGTCGACCGACGGCCGCCTCGTCCCCAAGTTTCGCCACCAGCCAGTCACGAGCCGACCAGGCGTTGGTCAGGGTTTCCTGGGTGGTGAAGGTTTTCGAGGCGACGATGAAGAGGGTCGTGGCCGGATCGAGGGACTTGAGGGTTTCCGCCAGATGGGTGGCATCGACGTTGGAAACGAAATGCACCCGCAAACCGGGTTGGGCGTAGTGCTTGAGCGCTTCGCAGACCATCAGCGGCCCGAGATCGGAACCGCCGATACCGATATTGACCACGTCGGTGATCGGTTTTCCGGTAAAGCCGAGCCAACTTCCGGAGCGTACCGCGTCACTGAACGTCCGCATTTTATCGAGCACCGCCCGGACCTTGGGCATGACGTCGACGCCGTCCACCGGTATCGGCCGACAGCCGCGATGGCGCAAGGCAACATGCAGCACCGCGCGATCCTCGGTCGTATTGATGCGCTGGCCGCGGAACATCGCTTCGATGCGCGCCCCCAGGCCAACCTGCCGGGCAAGATCGAAAAGCAGGGGGAGGGTCTCTTCGGTGATGCGGTTTTTTGAATAATCAAAAAGAAACTCGTCCCAGCGTAGGGAGAATTTTTCGAAACGCCCGGGATCGGCGGCGAAAAGTTCGCGCATCGACAGCGCGGCAACCTCCCGGTGATGGGCCTTCAGGGCCTTCCAGGCGGGCAGCTCGGTGAGGCGGATCATTTGCAGTCCTCGCGCCAGAGGCAGCCGAGCTCGCCGCAACGCTCGATCTGCTCGGTACCGAAGCACTGGGGATTGCCTTCCGCCGCCTGAATCGCCCGAATCAATTCGACCTTTTTCAGTTTGCCGGGCTTGACTCCACGGTCCTTGGCGACTTCCTTGATCTGTTCCATATTCATGAGAGATCCTCCTGGTTGAGTATTGGGATAGATGCTTAAAATAGCACCCACCCCGGCTTTTGCAACCGGAATTCCCCTGCTACGGAACGTCCCCCGCCGCCACCGACGACCCTTTTGCACCGCTTAACTTCCAACACAAACCACAACTGCCTGAAACCATTTGACCGCACGCTCGTGCTTTTTGAAAAGGATTATCATTTTCTCGTTGACAGCGGGGGTCGACTTCCCCTATAAACTGAAAACCGTTTTCAATATCAATTCAACCACCGACCCAAGGAGCCGATATCATGATGCCCCTCGCCCTTTTGAGCCCCGGAGAATCCGGTGAAATCGTCAGCGTTAATGTCCCTCTGGAAAAGCGATCCGGCTGCTGCGGCCAATGTAACGGCGAACGTCACCACAAGGCACAGCGCGGTGAAGAGATGGGCCTGCGCGCGGGCAAAGTGGTGGAGATGCTCCACAACGGCGCCGGTCCCCTGCTGCTGCGTATCGATGATGCGCGTATCGCCCTCAGCCGCGGCATGGCCATGAAAATTTCCGTCAGGAGGATCCAATGAATCTCGCCAAGCTCAAACCCGGCCAGTCGGCCCAGATTACCGCTATCGGCAACCTCGGCCCCATTCGTCGGCGGCTCATGGATATGGGCGTCATCGTCGGAGAAACGGTCAAAGTGGTGAAGGTCGCGCCCCTGGGCGACCCCATCGAAGTGACGGTGAAAAGTTATCAACTCTCCCTGCGCAAGCAGGAAGCTGAAGCGATTGCGGTGGAGGTGAAGTCATGAGTTATCAGGGAACGGCGGTACCGAGCCAAACCGCCCAGAAAGTCATCACCGTCGCCGTCGCCGGCAACCCCAATGCCGGCAAATCGACCCTGATCAACGCCATCGCCGGCAGCCGCCTGCACGTCGGCAACTGGCCGGGGGTAACGGTGGAGAAGAAGGAAGCCCGTTTCGAGTTCGCGGGCCGCGGCATCCGTCTGATCGACCTGCCGGGCACCTATTCCCTCTCCCCCTACACCCAGGAGGAGATCATCGCCCGCGACTATCTACTGCGGGAAAAACCCGATCTGATCATCAACGTGGTCGACGCCACCAACCTGGAGCGCAATCTCTACCTGACTGTGCAACTGCTGGAGTTGGAAATCCCCACAGTGATGGCTCTCAACATCTTCGACGAAGCCCAGGCCAAGGGTTTCAAGATCGATGTCGACGGCATCGCCGAGATGCTCGGCATCACCGTCATCCCCACCGCCGCCGTCAAAAACCAGGGACTGCAAGAACTGCTGGCGGCGGTTCTGGCCACCGCCGAGCGTCAGGAAAACCGCCGGCCCCGTCAACTCAGCTATGGCGAAGATATCGACCGGGCCATCGCTGAAATCGGTCAAAACCTGACGGACAAACACCCGCAGCTGGCCGAGCGTTATCCCCTGCGCTGGCTGGCCTGCAAGCTGCTGGAAGCAGACCCCGAGGTGACCAAGGAGGCCAATCTCGTCCCCGGTGAGGTTGCCGGCGAAGCAGTGGATCACCTGCGTCGGGCCCACGGCGAGGACATCGAATCGCTGATGGCCGACGCCCGCTACGGGCTGGCCAACGGCCTGACCCGGGAAGTGCTGCAACGGCCGGAGATCCGCAAGGAGGAGTTGACCGAGAAGATCGACCGCATCGTTCTCAATCGTTTCTTGGGCATTCCCATCTTCCTGGCGGCCATGTGGCTGATGTTCAAACTCACCTTTGACCTCTCCGCCCCTTTCGGCGACTGGCTCGACGGCATGATCGCCGGCCCCTTCATGCGCTGGATGGCGGCCGGATTGGGAGCGGTCGGCGCGCCGGACTGGACGGTGTCGCTGGCGGTGGACGGGGTTATGGCGGGGGTCGGCTTCGTCCTGGTCTTCGTGCCGGTGATCTTCGCCATGATGTTCTTCATCACCTTCCTCGAAGGGAGCGGCTACATGGCCCGCGCCGCCTTCGTCATGGACCGGGCGATGCACGCCATCGGCCTGCACGGCAAGTCCTTCATCCCCATGCTCCTGGGCTTCGGCTGCAACGTCCCCGGCATCTACGCCACCCGCACCCTGGAAAATCCCCGGGACAAGGCGCTCACCGCCCTGCTCGTCCCGCTCATGTCCTGCGGCGCCCGACTGCCGGTCTACGTCCTCTTCGCCGGGGTCTTCTTCGGCGCGGCGGCCGGCACGGTAATCTGGTCTCTGTACCTGCTCGGCATCGCCCTGGCGATTGTCATGGGGATGATCTTCAAGCGCACCCTCTTTCGTGGGGAAACGCCGATGTTCATCATGGAACTCCCCCCTTACCGGTTGCCTTCCTTCCGCAGCCTCTGCCTGCACACCTGGGAGAAGGGGAAACACTTCCTGATCAAAGCGGGAACCTATATCCTGGCCGTCTCGGTCTTCGTCTGGTTCGCCCTCAACCTCCCCTGGGGGGTGGAGAGCAAACGCGATTCCTACCTCGGCCAGGCCGGTGCCGCCATCGCCCCGGTTTTCGAACCTCTCGGCTTCGGCACCTGGGAGGCAGCCTCGTCGCTCCTCACCGGCGTCGTCGCCAAGGAAATCGTGGTCGGCACCATGGGCGAGATCTACGCCCCCGGGGCACTGGAAGAAAGCACGAATGAAACCGTCCCGACCCTGGGCGAGGACCTGCGCGAGATCGTCGTCTCCTTCGGCGGCGCCCTCAAGGAGGCAGGAAGCAATGTCGTCTCGACCTTCGGCGTTTCCAGCCTCGCGATTGAGGAAGAGGCCAGCGACTCGCCCCTCAAGGAAGCGGTGCGCGGCTCTTTCACCCCTCTCTCGGCCTACGCCTTCATGGCTTTCGTCCTGCTCTACATGCCCTGCGTGGTCGTGGCCATCGCCATGCGCCAAGAGTTCGGCACCTGGAAATGGTTCGGCATCGCCTTCGCCTACCAGACCGCCCTGGCCTGGAGCGTCGCCCTGATCATCTACCAGGGGGGCCGTTTCCTCGGCCTGGGAGGCTGAGATGGGCTGGACGGATATTCTCTGGATGACGGCGATCCTGAGCGGCGCGAGTTGGCTTCTCTACCGCTCGGTGATCACTAAAAAAGGGCACTGCCCGGGCTGCTCTCAGGACAGCGACCGCAAATAAAAGACAATTAGATACAGTAACTTGAAAAGGAGATATTGAGCGATGACCTTGCGTCACCTTTTGTTAACCGGCCTGATTATGTTCGTCGGCATCCTTCCGGCCTGGGCCGACGCTCCCGATGCGCGGGGCGAGATCGAAAACCTCAAACGCCGCATCGCCGCCCTGGAAGGGCGCGAGGCCGAAGCGGACCAACCCTTTACCCTGGAAACTTTCGGCAAATATCTGCGCCTGCATGGCCTGCTGGAATTAGAGGGAATCTGGGAGAAACCGGAAGGAGGAGATGAAACGAGCGACCTGACTCTGGCCACCGCCCAGGTGCAGCTCGAAGTCGAGATCAACGAGAATATCGGCGGACACATGGTCTTTCTCTACGAGGAAGTCGAGGGTGAGGACGATACGGTCGAAATCGACGAGGCCCTCATTCACCTGACCCATCCTTTTGACGTTCTCGGCGGCCGGATCGGTATCTACGGCGGCAAGATGTACGTCCCCTTCGGCATGTTCAACAGCCACTTCGTCTCCGATCCCCTGACGTTGGAGCTGGGGGAAACGAACGACACCGCCCTCTATCTCGACTATCTCTGGCGGGATCTGGTGGAATTCAAAACCGGCTTTTTCAACGGCGAAGTTGACACCGTCGGCGACAACAACAGCATCGATTCCTTCGTCGCGGCCGTCGAGGTCACCCCCGCCGAGGGGTTGAGCTTCGGCGTATCGTATATCAGCGACCTGGCCGAGAGCGACGGCGAACTGGTCACGGATGAAAGCCTCTACCGTTCCAGCGTCGCCGGCGGCGCGGCCTATCTCTCCGCGAGCTACGGCATTTTCACCTTTGAGGCGGAATATCTCGCCGCCCTGGAGGATTTCGACCGGGATCTGGTCGCAGCCAATCTCGATCTCGGAGATGACGCCAGTGGCCTCAGCGGCCGGCGCCCCCGCACCTGGAACCTGGAGCTGGCGCTGACCCCGGCGGAAGGCTGGGAAGTGGCGGTGAAGGCGGAACAATCCCGGGATTTCATGGATGACGCCCGGCGGCACGGCATCGTCGTCGCCCACGGCCTTTTCCGCAACACCTCGCTGGCGCTGGAATACCTGCACAGCGACGGGAAGGGAGAAGAGAATGATCCCGTTCACACCACCACCGCACAGCTCGCCTTTTCGTTCTGAGCCAGAAAAAAAGCCGGGGTAGCCACCCCGGCTTTTTTACGTTTGTATTGTTGAATGCTCGACTACTGCCCCTGCCCACGAGGACGGCGCCGCCGCTCCGGCCCCTGATAGGAAGGGGAAAAATGGGTGCGTACCTGATCCTCCGCAGCGTCGACCCAACCCGAGGAACGGCGGAAGTGGGTGATCTCCCCGGACGCGATCATCTTGCCGAGCAGATCGACGGGAACCTTGCGGAAAGTACCATCCTCGAAACGCACCAGAATCATCCCCAACCTCCTATCGGATTTTTTTGGTCTCTTGAATTCTAGTCAACAAGCCCTTAAGCCGCAAGGGGGACGTCGAATTTCTTCTCAAGATGGACCACTCGGAGAAGAAGCGCTATGCTTTCGGAAGGTTCCACGATCACGACAGCCCGCCGGGAGAAACCGCATGCGCAAAAAAGTCCTCCGTACACACCACAAAAAGATCGGCGCCTCGCCCGGAACCCTGGTGCACGTCGGTGAACGCAAGGTCGAAACGGTAAAAATTTCCGTCTTCGAATACGACGCCGAGCACCTGACGGAAAAAACCCCGCGCCGGGTGGAGGACTGCGCCTCCTGCCCCGTCGGCCCACGGGTCTGCTGGGTCGATATCGCCGGCATCCATCAGGTGGACATTCTGGAAAAATGCGGCGGGATCTTCGGTTTGCACCCGCTGGTTCTGGAAGATATCCTCAATACCGGCCATCGCCCCAAGTTCGAGGAGCACGACGACTTTCTCTTTCTGGTCCTGAAGATGCTCTCCCTCCCCGAAACCGGGACGGAAATCCGCGTCGAGCAGATCAGCCTGATTGTCGGGCGCAACCACCTCGTGACTTTTCAGGAGCAGGAGGGGGACCTCTTCAATGGGGTGCGCGAACGCCTGCGCGGCAACCGGGGAAAGATCCGCAAGCGCGGCGCCGACTACCTGGCCTACGCCCTGATCGACGCCGTCGTCGACGGCCACTTTCTCATTCTGGAGAAGTTCGGCGACGAAATCGAACGACTCGAAGACGAGCTCCTCGGCAACCCCTCGCCGGAAACCCTCCAGCGCATCCACCAGCTCAAGCGCGAGATGATTTTGCTGCGCAAGTCGGTCTGGCCCCTGCGCGAACTCATCGGCGGCTTGCAACGCTGCGAATCCCCCCTCATCGCCGAGGGGACCGGCATCTTCCTGCGGGACGTCTACGATCACACCATCCAGATCATCGACACCGTGGAAACCTTCCGCGACATGCTCGCGGGGATGCTCGACCTGTACCTGTCGAGCGTCAGCAATCGCATGAATGAAATCATGAAGGTGCTCACCGTCATCGCCACCATCTTCATCCCCCTCACCTTTCTCGCCGGGGTCTACGGCATGAACTTCGAGTACCTGCCCGAATTGCGCTGGCGCTGGGGCTACGCCACCTTCTGGGTTTTGAGCATCCTCTGCGCACTGGGGATGCTGAAGTTTTTCCGGGGAAAGAAGTGGCTGTGAGGATGAGAAACCCTTGCGGATCCCCCGTGGATTGACTTATGGCAAAGATTGCCATAATCTTCTCTTCATATCCCCCATTTCACCCAAGGAGCGACTCATGGCAACGATGAACATTTCCCTTCCCGATCAGATGAAGGAGTGGATCGAGGAATGCGTCCAATCGGGACGCTACGCCAATGCCTCCGATTACGTCCGCGACCTCATCCGACGGGACCACATAAAACTGGCGGAGTTGCGGCAGGCGTTGATCGAAGGGGAAAATTCCGGGCCGTCCACGGCGCTGGATGTCGACGCCTTCATCGCGGCGAAAAAAACCGGCCTCAGGCTATGAACAGACTGGTTCTCTCGCCCCGGGCCAAAGCCGATCTGGGGGAGATCTGGGACTATACTTCGAATCGCTGGGGCGTCGATCAGGCGGAAAAGTATCTGCGCGAACTCTGGCGCGAACTGGAAAGACTGGCCAAAAATCCGGCGGCGGCCGTGGATATCGGGGACGTGCGAGCCGGATACCGCAAATTCCGGATCGGTTCCCATGTCGCCTTCTTCAGGACAACCGCCACCGGCATTGATGTCGTCCGCATCCTGCACCAAAGAATGGATTTCGAGCGGCATCTTTGATGGCATCGAATATCTGGATCACCAAGCTCCGACAACTCCGCTTGGCGACAGGAAGAAACCGGACCACCCCTTGCCGAGCGGCTCTTTCCATGTAAGCTTGATCTAAGAGTCCCGCAAGTTTCCGACTTCTCAAATGTGCAAGAGGTGACGGCCATGACGACACACAAAATCTATCTGAATCCGACCCCGGTACGCATCTGGCATTGGCTCCACGCTTTGGGCATCGTAACCCTGATTCTGAGCGGGTTGCAGATCCGCTTTCCCGAGTACGTCAACCTCTTCGGCACCTACAAGTCGGCGATTCGCCTGCACAATACTGCCGGCATCGTGGTCGCCCTCTCCTTCGTCCTCTGGTTCGGCTACTACGCCCTGATCGCCGGTTCCCTGGCCAAGCTCTACATCCCCGGCAAGCATGACATCCAGCGCGGCCTCTGGCTGCAGGGGGTTTACTACTTCTTCAACTTCTTCCGCGGCCGCCCCAACCCCCATCACGCCACGCCGGAAAACAAATTCAACGCCTTGCAAAAATCGGCCTACATGGTCATCATGCTGATGCTCGTCCCGCTGGTGACCCTCACCGGGCTGGCGCTCCTCTATATCGCCCCAGCCTGGAGCTTGGTGAACATGGTCGGCGGCCTGAAGATTCTGGTCAATCTGCACTTCCTTTGCGCCTGCGCCCTGTGCGCCTTCGTCTTCACCCATGTCTATCTGGCCACCCTGGGCGTCACTCCCTGGGCGCATTTCAAGCCGATGTGGGACGGCTGGGAAGAGATCGAGGAGAAACACTAACCGTGTAACCTACCGGCCCCGGGCCGGTCCGAGGATCGCCCCATGGCCGTCGCCAGGAAAGACTACATCCACCCCCTCTTTTTACGCCTTTGGCATGCCTTCCACGGTAGCTGCGTGCTGGTTCTGATCGGAACCGGCGCGCAGTTGCGTTTTCCCGGGCAGATTCATGTCGTTCCCAACTTCCGCATCGCCATCGAAGTCCACAACACCACCGGGTTGCTCGTCACCTTCAGCTTCTTCGTCTGGTTCTTCTATCACGCCATTCTCGCCGGTAGTCTCGGCACCCTTTATCTGCCGCGCAGGGGGGAGTTGAGCAGCAAACTGCGCGCCCAGTTGCGCTACTATTTCGGCGGCTACTTTCATGGCGAGCCCAACCCGCACCAGCCGACCTCGGACAACAAGTTCAACCCCATCGAAAAACCCCTTTATCTGCTGGTCATGCTCGGCCTCTTCCCGGTGCAGATGGTCACCGGCATGGCCCTGAAATCCCTCTCTCCCCCCTGGAAAATCATCGACATGTTCGGCAGCATCAAGGCCCTCATCGCCATCCACTGGATCGTCGGCTGCGCGATCCTGGCCTTTCTCCTCCTGCACGTCTATCTCTCGACCCTCGGCGTCACCTTCTGGTCCCGCTTCCGCACCATCCTCCACGGCTGGACCGAGGTAAAACGCTAGGCCTCCCCCAGCATCCCTTCACACAACCGACGAAGCTCGGCCGCCTCCCGTTCGGGACGATAGCCTTCCAGATCAGGGAGGGAAAGCAACTCGCGCAGAGCGCCGTCGTCGAGCAAACGCGAGGCGCACGCCAGAAACTCCGACCCATCCCCATAAAGCAGACCATTTTCCCCCGGCCGCACCACCGCCGCGTTGCCGGGGATGTCGCGAGCGAGAATCGGCCGCCCGACGACCGTCGCTTCGAGCAGGGCGTTGGGCAGACCCTCGGCGACGGAATTGTTGAGGATGACGTCCACTTCCGCCATGGCGGCGGGCATGGCCTCGGCGGGAATGATCCCGAAATACCTGGCCCAGGGGCGCTCGTTCAGGGCGGCATGGAAGCGGCGGGCATAGTCCGCATCCAGTTCCGGGCCACAGAAAGCGACGATGAAATCCTGCCGTTGCCGGACCAGAGGGTCGAAAAGTTCAAGCAACTCCAGCACCCCTTTAACCGGCCGCAGGCTCGCTGGACAGAAGAAGAGAAAAACCCCCGGCGGGATCCCATGCAGTCGGCGCAAAGCATAGGGCGCCGTGCCCAGTTCGATGCCGGGGGGGAGATAATGCAGGCGCGAGCCGAGTTGCGGATAATCGCGGCGCAGCGCCGCACAGGTCAGGGGATTTTGGCTTGCGACGACGGCGGCTTCGCGGAAGGCCCGCAGAATCCAGGGACGCTGCTCGGAGTCGTCCAGGCCCTGATGGACATCGGTGCCGGTCAACAGCACCAGAAAGGGCAGCTTGGCGCCGGCCTCCAGCCAGGGGCGGCCGGTGCGGTAGGCGTGCAAGAGAATCGCCAGATCGGGGGCGAAGGCGGCGACTTCCTCGGCCACAGCCGCCGGCTCCGGAGGGACTTCCGCCAGCCGGACAACGGCCCCAAAAGCTTCCAGTCCCCGCTGAAAACGGCGGGCGGTCACGTAGTTGCCGGTGGCCCGGTCCTGCCGGGGGGAGAGGATCAGGATGCGCATGCGCAGGCTCCGAAATGGGTCAGGTGGATTTCTTTTTCACAGACAAGTCGGGTCATACGCGGATCGGTCAGGGCCAGGATTTCCCGAACCCGCTCCGGGCCGGAAAAGGGCTGCCCCGCATCACGGTAACCGGGATGCACCATCAGCTCCCAGACCCCATCCGGCATCTCTTCCAAAACCGCCAGCAGCGCCTGGTTGTCAAGCCGGTCGAGAATGGTCATGCCCCACAGGCCTTGCGGCGCGAAGAACCCGGCCCCATCGATTAGCGCCGAAACGGCGGGTGCCAGGCGCCGGTAAAGAGCCAGTTCGTCGCCGAGAGGGGGCGGCGGATCGCGCCGGGGATCTTCCGCCGGCAATGGCCGCCGCAGAGCCCGAATGCCTTCGTCACGGGCGAGATCGAGCACCAGTTCGGTCACAGCGGAAAAGAGGAGGAAATGCTGGTGGCTGTCGAGATGATCGGGCGTCAATCCAGCCTGGCGCACGCGGTCGATCTGTGCCGCCAGCTCCCGCCGTGCGCCCTGGCGGTCGAAATCGCCGGCGGCGAGAATCCGCCGCAGCTCAGGCTTGCCGGAAAATCCCCCCCCTTCGTCGGTGAGACCGGCGATAACGCCGGTCAGCGCCCGCCCTTCCGAGAGGTTCAGGTGAACCCCCAGCGGCATCCCCAGGCGCAGGGCTTCGCGGGTCGCCTCGGTGAAGTGTGGGCCGTTCGCCAAAAGCGAAACACTGGTGACAATCCCCTGCTCAAAACAGCGAAAAATTCCCCGGTCCCGCTCCGGCCCGCTCCCCAAATCATCGGCATTGACAATCAGCTGAATCATCTCTCCACCCTCCCTTTCAATCTAATCGGCGAGAACAAGTTAACCCGCAAGGCGCGGTCGCGGCAATCCCAAAGTCGACCGGACCCTTCCGCCGCCCGGCTGGACCTTTGCCGGGGAGCGGCTATGATTAAAGTGTAAACGTTTCCAGCCCCGTGATCAGGCCCCGCAAAGAAAGCCCCCCTTATGGCCGATGTGAACCACAATCCGGGAACCGTCGTCGCCGTGCGCGGCTCGGTGGTGGATGTCCGCTTCGACGGCGAACTCCCTCGCGTCGACACCCTGCTCCAGGCCGGGGATAACGGCGAAGTCGTCATCGAGGTTGCTTTGCATCTCGATGCCCGACGGGTGCGCGGCATCGCCCTCACCCCGACCCAGGGGTTGTCCCGGGGCGCCGTCGTCACCAATCGCGGCGAGCCCTTGCGGGTGCCAGTTGGGCCGGAGATTCTCGGCCGCGCCTTCAACGTCTTCGGCGAACCGATCGACCGGGGGGAGTCGCTGCCCGATGCGGAGCGGCGCTCCATCCACCGCAAGCCGGTGCCCCTGGCCGAGCGCTCGACCCGCGAGGAAATCTTCACCACCGGCATCAAGGCCATCGATGTCCTCGCCCCATTGGAGCGAGGCGGCAAGGCCGGTTTTTTCGGCGGCGCCGGGGTCGGCAAAACGGTCCTCATCACCGAGCTGATTCACAATATGGCCGGCGAGCATGAGGGGGTTTCGGTCTTCTGCGGCATCGGCGAACGCTGTCGCGAGGGGGAAGAACTCTATCGTGAGATGCACGACGCCGGCGTGCTGAAAAATACGGTCATGGTCTTCGGCCAGATGAACGAGCCGCCGGGAGCGCGCTTTCGCGCCGGGTTCACCGCCCTGACCATGGCCGAATACTTCCGCGAGGATCGCGGGCAGGATGTGCTGCTCTTGATCGACAACATCTTCCGCTACATCCAGGCGGGCATGGAGATTTCCGGGCTGCTCGGTCTGCTCCCTTCGCGCCTCGGCTATCAGCCGACCCTGGCCACCGAACTGGCAGCCCTGCAAGAGCGCATCATCAACACCCGGCGCGGCGCCATTACCTCGATTCAGGCGGTCTACGTCCCCGCCGACGATTTCACCGACCCCGCCGCCGTCCATACCTTTTCCCACCTCTCCGCCACCATCGTCCTCTCACGCAAACGGGCGGGCGAAGGGCTCTATCCGGCCGTCGATCCCCTGGAATCGGGCTCGAAAATGCTCAGCCCCGAGGTAGTCGGCGAACGCCATTACCGCATCGCGAAAGAGATTCGCCACACCCTCGCCACTTACGAAGAACTCAAGGACATCATCGCCATGCTCGGCATCGAGGAACTCTCCCGCGAGGACCGGCAGACGGTCTTTCGGGCGCGCCGCCTGGAGCGCTTTCTCACCCAGCCTTTCTTCACCACCGAGCAGTTCACCGGGATGGCCGGACGGGCCGTCCCCCTGGAAGCGGCCTTGGCGGGCTGCGAGCGGATTCTCGCCGACGAGTTCAGCGACCTGCCGGAGAAGGCTCTGTACATGATCGGCACCATCGACGAAGTCAAGGGGAAGGATAAGGGATGAAGCTGCGGGTGCTCGTTCCCGACGAGGTGGTGCTCGACGCCGAGGTCGTCTCCTTGATGGCCGAAGGGGAAGATGGGCACTTCGGCATCAAGCCCCGACATATCGACTTCGTCTCGGCGTTGCCGCCGGGACTGCTCTTTTTCACCCGCAAGGACGCGGCCGAAGGGGAATATCTGGCGGTGGATCGGGGGATTCTGGTGAAACAGGCCGAAACAGTCACCGTCTCGACCCGCCGCGCCGTCGGCGGCGTTCCTCTCGAAGAATTGCTGACGACGGTCACCGAACGTTTTGTCGAGCTGGATGATCGCGAACGGGCCGTGCGTTCGGCGGTGGCCCGCCTCGAAGCGGGATTTCTCCGCCGGGTGATGGATCTCAAATGAACGATAAACCGCGCACGCCGGATAAAACGCCCGCTCCCGACCGGGACTTTCAACGGCGACTGGCCGCCAAACAGCGCCGCCGCCTGCACAGCCAACGGCAGGGGGAGCAAACGGCCTGGTTCGGGCTGGGGATGTTCGGTCTGGTCGGCTGGTCGGTGGCCATTCCCACGGTGCTCTGCATCGCCCTCGGCCTCTGGCTCGACCGCACCGTGACCGGCCGCTATTCCTGGACGTTGCTGCTCCTCGGCGTCGGCATCACCCTCGGCTGCCTGAACGCCTGGTACTGGGTCGGCAATGAGCGCCGGGCGATCGAACGGGAGCGACGCGATCCAGAGGAGAAGGACGATGCCCTTTGATCCCATTCTCATGACCTGTGCCTTTGCCGTCGGCGCCGCTGTTGGCGGCCTCTACTTCGGCGGTCTCTGGCTCACCGTGCGCCGCCTGGCGACCGCCCGGCAGCCGAAAAAGCTGCTGGTGATCAGTTATGGATTGCGTCTCTCGCTCTTATTGGCGGCCTTCTATCCCCTGGCCCGGCATGGGCTGACTGCCGTCGCCGCCGCCATGGCCGGCCTACTCCTTTCCCGTCACCTGTGGCTGGCAAGCAAGGGGCGCAACCGCTCCACTCCCCGGGAGGCATGATGCAGATCAGCCCCGACCACATCCTGCTCTGGCAAGGACCGGGCTTCGCTCTGAACGCCACCTTGGCCTTCACCTGGCTGAACATGCTGCTTCTGGCAACCGGGGCGGCGGTCATCACCGGCCGCCTGACGACCTCCGGAAACCTTTCGAAGGGGCAAAATCTGCTCGAGACCCTGGTTACCGGAGTCTGCAAGGAACTGGAGGCGCTGGGCCTTACGCCGGCCAAGGAATTTCTTCCCTTCATCGGCACCCTCTTTCTCTTCGTCCTCACCGCCAATCTGCTTTCGGTCGTCCCCGGTTACCAGGCGCCCACCGGTTCCCTCTCCACCACCACGGCCCTGGCCCTCTGCGTGCTGGTCGCCGTCCCCTGGTGGGGCATCAAACGCCAGGGGGTGCGCAACTATCTCAGGCTCTACCTGGAACCGACGCCGCTCATGCTCCCCTTCAACCTCTTCGGTGAACTGGCGCGGACCCTGGCCCTGGCGGTGCGCCTCTTCGGCAATATCATGAGCGGAACGATGATCGCCGCCATCCTGCTGACCGTCGCCCCGCTCATTTTCCCGGTCATCATGAATCTCCTCGGACTGATCATCGGCGTCATCCAGGCCTACATCTTCGCCATCCTCGCCGCCGTCTACATCGCCGCCGCCGTGCAGACGCGGGAGGGGGAGGAAAGCGAATGATGAGTGATGAATGAGGCGACAACTACCAACTACCAACTACCAACTACCAACTACCAACTACCAAAGGAGCCCATATGGACATTCTCGGATGGATTGCCGTCGCTTCGATTTTCGCCGCCGGCCTATGCATGGGGATCGGCGCCATCGGCCCGGCCCTCGGCGAAGGCCGCGCCCTGGCCCAGGCCCTGAGCGCCCTGGCCCAGCAACCGGACGAAGCCAACACCATCACCCGCACCCTCTTCGTCGGCATGGCCATGGTCGAATCGACGGGCATCTACTGCTTTGTCGTCACCATGATCCTGCTCTTCGCCAACCCCTTCTGGAACCACTTCATCAAGCTGGCGGCGGAGAAGTAGATGCTCATCGACTGGACCACGGTCGCCTTTCAGCTCTTCAACTTCCTGCTGCTGGTTGTGCTGCTCAAGCGCTTTCTCTATGGCCCGATCACCCGCGCCATGGACCGTCGCGAAGAAGAGCTGACCGAGATTCGGGACGAGGCGTCACGCCTGCGCGCCGAAGCCGAGACGGCCCTCGATAGCTACCTGCGCCAACAGCGGGAGTTGGAGGAAGAGAGCGCCGAGCTGCTGCGCCGGGCGACCGAAGAGGCGGAGACCCGGCGTCGGGAACTCCTTGCCCAGGCGCACGCAGAGGCGGAAGTCCAGCGCGATCAGTGGCGCCAGGCCCTGCACAGTCAACAGCGGGAATTTCTCGCCGAACTACAACAGCGCTCGGTGACCGGCGTCCTCACTCTGGCCCGCCGGGCGCTGGCCGAGTTGACCGATGAAACGCTGGAGAACGCCCTGGCCCGGGAGCTGCTGACCCGTCTGCGGGAACTGCCGGAGCCGGATCAAGCCCGTTTCCTGGCGGCGGCCAGGTCGGGACGGCTGGTTGCCCGCGGCGGCTTCGCGGCGGACGAGGATTTACGGCACAAACTGGAACAGGCCTTGGGCGACAAGGTCGGCGCGCCGGTCGAACTCGCCTGGGAAGAGAGCCCCGAGGCGACTCTCGACATCGAAATCATCGGCGACGGTCGGCGCCTGGCCTGGGGCATCTCCGGTTACCTGGAAGAGGTACGGGAACGGGTGCGGAAGCTCTTTGATGGGCAGGGGCGCGCGGAGGTAAACGGAACCGATTCGCCGATGGAGGAACCATGAACCGGACCCCGGAAAGCCTGACGGCGGCGCTCGATGCAGCCATGGCCACCCTGGACGAGGCGGTCGCGGGGGGCAAGGCGCGCCTCACCCCGGAAGAGATCGGTCACATCACCTATATCGGTAAGGGCATCGCCCTGATCGACGGCCTCCCCGGCGTGCGCAGTGAAGAGCTGCTGATGCTGGGGGACGGCGTTCAAGGCTTGGTCTTCAATATCGATCCCGAGCAGGTCGGCGTCATCCTCTTGGGGGATTACGGTGCCCTCGGCGCCGGCGATCTGGTTCGGCGCAGCGGTGAAGTGCTGGCGGTCCCGGTCGGGGAGGATCTCCTCGGGCGGGTCGTCGATCCCCTCGGGCGGCCCCGCGACAGCCGGGGAGAGCCCGTCTGCCATGAGCGGCTGCCGGTCGAACGGCCGGCGGCGGAAGTCATGGACCGGGCACCGGTCACCGTCCCCCTGGCGACGGGGATCAAGGTCATCGACGCCCTGATTCCCATCGGCCGCGGCCAACGGGAACTGATCCTCGGCGACCGGCAGACCGGCAAAAGCGCCATCGCCATCGACACCATTGTCAACCAGCGTGGGAAAGATGTCGTTTGCATCTACTGCGCCATCGGTCAACGCTCATCGAGCATCGCCCGGGTGATCGAACAGCTGCAGCGGCACGGGGCGCTCGATTACACCCTGGTCGTCGTCGCCGAGGGGGACGATCCGCCCGGACTGCAATATATCGCTCCCTACGCCGCCACCAGCATGGGGGAATTTTTCATGGAACAGGGACGCGACGTGCTCGTGGTCTACGACGACCTCACCCAGCACGCCCGTGCCTACCGGGAACTTTCCCTGCTGCTGCGGCGGCCGCCGGGGCGGGAGGCCTTCCCCGGCGACATCTTCTATCTGCACTCGCGCCTGCTCGAACGCTCCACCCATCTGCGCCCCGAGCGGGGCGGCGGCTCACTCACCGCCTTGCCGATCATCGAAACCGAGGCGCAGAATCTTTCGGCCTACATCCCGACCAATCTCATTTCCATCACCGACGGCCAGATCTACCTGTCGCCGCAGCTTTTCCAGAAGGGTTTGCTTCCCCCGGTCGAGGTCGGCAAGTCGGTCTCGCGGGTCGGCGGCAAGACCCAGTTGCCGGCCTATCGGGCGGTGGCCTCCGATCTCAAACTGAGCTACGCCCAATTCGAGGAGCTGGAAATTTTCTCTCGCTTCGGCACCCGGTTGGACGACGAAACCCGCCGCACTTTGGAGCGGGGGCGCAAGGTGCGCGGCATCCTCAAACAGCCCCAGCTCTCCCCCTTGAGCCCCGCCGAGCAGGTCATGGTCCTCTACGCCGTCACCCAGGGGCTCTTCGACGCCGTGCCGGAACCGGAGTTGTCCCAGGCCGAAGCCGCCGTCGTCGCCGCCCTCGGAATACTCCCCGACATCGTCCGCACCATCGAGCAAGGGGAGACGTTAAAACCAGAGGCCCTCGAAGCCTTGCTCGCGGCGGCACGAAAAGCCGTGTCCCCCTTGCTGGGCCCGGAAAAAGTAGCAGACGATCACTGAAACCGTTATTGGGCTGATCAAAAATGTCCAGGCGCAAGGCGCCCGAAATTCGAGGAGTGAGTCGTACCTCTAAGGTACGTCGCAACGACGAGGATGAGGGCAACGCCGCGAATGGGCGTTTTTCATCAGCCCTTCAGGAGCGTGGATGGAAACCTTGCAGGACATCCAACACCGCATCCGTGGCACCGCCGATCTGCATGCCGTGGTGCGCACCATGAAATCCCTGGCGGCGGTAAATATCCGCCAGTATGAAAAAGCCATGCTCTCCCTCGGGGATTACCGGCAATCGGTGGAACTCGGCCTGCGCGGGGTGCTGCGCCTGCGCCCGCTTCTGCCGCGCACGCCGGAACCCCGACGGGGCGTGGTGCTGATCCTTGGTTCCGATCAGGGGATGGCCGGACGCTTCAACGAAGTCCTCCTCGACTTCGCCGAAGAAGAGCTGCGCGACCAGCCACTGCCCGAAGCCGGATGGGAATTCTGGGCGGCGGGAGCGAAAATGATCGGCGGCGTCGAGGATCGTTTCCGTCCCCCTCGCGAAGCCTTCCCCCTCCCCGCCTCTTCCCACCAGATCACCGCGACGGTGCAGGAGGTGGTGCTGCGCTTCGAGGCCGCCTGCAGCGAGGGGGGAGAAACCCGCCTGCTGCTGTTGCACAACGAGCCCAGCCCCGGCGCCGGGTACCGCCGACGCCAGGCGATTCTCCACCCCCACGACCGGCGCTGGCTGGAGGCCATCGGCGGCCAGACCTGGCCCGGCCGCGCCCTCCCAGCCCACACCCTGCCCGCCGAACAACTCCTTTCCGCGCTGCTGCGGGAACATCTCTTCATCTCCCTCTTCGAAGCCTTCGCCGCCTCCCTCGCCGCCGAAAACGCCGCCAGGCTGGCGGCCATGCAGCAGGCGGAAAAAAAGATCGAGGAAATGACCCTCGATCTCACCGCCCGCTTCAACCACCTGCGCCAGACCCAGATCACCGAAGAACTCCTCGACGTTATTTCCGGCTTCGAAGCGCTCTCCAACTGACGTCCAAAAATCGCCCACGACCTAAGGACCCGAATGCAAAGATCTTTTAACCAAGACATTCTCCTGTTTTTTTTATGGACGCCGGAGCATCATTCCCCGTAAGATGAAAAGCGGCTTTAAAGCCGGATCTCTCATTTATGCACGGAAGGAAATCTGAATGGCACAGGCAAAAAAAGGTGATCGCGTCACCATCAACTTTATCGGCACCCTTGAGGACGGCACGGTTTTCGACACCACCTTTCCCGATTCCAATCCCGAAGCGGCTTGCAGCACCGAAGACTGCGGTTCGGACGATTGCGGCTGCTGTGATGAAAGCGGTCCCATGGAACTCGTCATCGGCGAGGACGATTTCTTCACCCAGATTGAAGAAGCGCTGGTCGGCATGGCTCCCGGCGAAAAGAAGATCGTGAAAATTCCCGCCGAAGACGCTTTTGGCGAATACGATGAAGACAAGGTCTTCACCGTCCCCCGCAGCGAAATTCCCGACGACATCTACCCCGAAGTCGGCCAAGAGTTGGAACTGACCGGCGAGGACGACGAAGTCATCGAAGTGACGGTCATCGAAGTCGACGAAGAAAACATCACCCTCGACGCCAATCATCCCCTGGCGGGGGAAGATCTCAGCTACGAGGTAGAACTGTTCGAAATCCTCTAGCCAACCGCCGCAACATTAAACAAAAGACAAAAGCCCCCGGAATTAAATTTCCGGGGGCTTTTGTCTTTGCGCCCTTGCCGACGAAAAAAGCCCCAGCGGTTGCCGGGGCTTTTCGTTTCATGCGTATCGCGGAAGAAGCTTACTTGACCTTCTGAGCCACCAGGTCTTCTTCTTCGATACCCACCGGTACTTCGGCTGCAACTTTGACCTTCTTGGGCTTGAGCGTCAGGGCCATCATGGCACCGACCAGAAGCATCACGCCGGCGGAGGCGAAGGAGACGGTGACGCCGCCGAACTTGGCATTGAGGGCCGCCGAGAGTTTCACCAGGACGAAGGCGCCGATGCCCCAGGCGGAGAAGAGGATACCGTAGTTCATGCCGTAGTTCTTGGTGCCCCAGTAGTCCTTGGCGAAGGACGGGAAGAGGGACAGGTTGGTGCCGTAGTTGAAACCGATGAAGGTAGCCAGCAGGGTGACGATGAGGCCGCTGGAAGCGTCGCTGGTGACGACCGGGATGGCGGCGAACATCAGAACTGCCTGGAAGCTCAGCATAATGGTCAGGGTAGCGGCGCGACCGATTTTGTCGGAAAGAACCCCGGCGACGATGCGGCCGGCGGCGTTACCGATCGCCATGACGGCGACGGCGATGAAAGCCATTTCGCCCATGCTCTTCTTGGCCAGACCAGCGATGCTGCCGATAACCATCAGGCCAGCACCGGCACCGATGAAGTAGGTCAGCCAACAGGTGTAGAAGCGGCCTTCTTTGAGCATCTGGGCAGGGGTCTTGTCTTCAACGTGGCTCTTCTTGGCAGCGGCGCTACCGACGGCCGGGGTTCCGGCGGGAATGTAGCCGGCCGGGGGATTGGCAACCAGCATGGCCATGCCGCAGACGATGGCGATGAAGGCGATACCAAGGATAAGCATGGTCTGATGCAGGCCATAAGCGCCCAGCAGGTACTGGCAGGTCGGCGCCAAGTAAACCGGGGCGACACCGAAGCCGGAGACGACGATCCCTGCGATCAGGCCGGTTTTAGCCGAGGGGAACCACTTGAGTGCCGGAGGCGTGGCCGCCGAGTAACCGAAACCGAAACCCGCGCCGGCGAAGACGCCGAAGCCGAGGATCCAGCCCCAGTAGCTGGAGGTCTGGGAGCAGATGATGAAGCCCGCGCCGACCAGCAGACCACCGAGGATGGCGGTGAGCCGGGGACCGACCTTGTCTTGCATCTTGCCACCGAGGATCATGCAGAGCGCGAAAACGAGGCAGGCATAGGCATAGGGGTCGCCCGAACCCGGGAACAGTTTGCCGATCTCGCCTTTGAGCATGCTGTAAGCATAAAGGATACCCAGGGCCAGGTTGATTCCGAGTCCGGCCATCGTTACGGTCCAACCTCTGTTTTTCACTTGTTGGCTAGTCATGACATTTACCTCCTTGGTTTGAATGGGTGTTTCGCTGTGATAGAGAGCCTGGTAACGCATATGGTAAGGGAGCGGCCATTTCACCTTGAAGGGCGGCACTTCCGGCCGTGTGTTCAAGGGTTTTTCCATGATGATTTCCCCCGCTCCCCGGGTTTCCTTCCCGGTCTTTCCCGTGTGGATTCTGATGCCTTTGTTTTCCATCTCCGGTGCCATTCGTGCCGCCAACTGCTGGTAACGAGCGCATGCGGTGTATCGGGTGTTACAGAAATCGACCATCATCTTGACGTCATGGGGGGAGATGTATCCGCACCCTACATCACAATCATCTTCGTTTTTTCTGAAGTAGGGGCAAAGTTTGTTTCCCGCCATGTCTGTGGCCTCGCTGTCTGGGTCCAAGTGCGGCGACCGTCTGTGCTTATCCATAAGAGCAACCCCCATACCAATGTTTTAAATTTTTGAATATTATTTTTTTATTGTTTATATTCAGACACTTACAAAGACATATTGAGGATTAAAAGAGCATCTTATCGATCGTTTGATTTCGCAGGAATGCAAAAGCGGACGGACTCAGACCCTGTTTCCCCGCTGGGATCAAACAACGCAGAAGCTGAATACAAGCCGGCATTGGGCGATTTTCATCAGCGAGAAAGGCCACTTAGAGATTTTCAAAACAGAGTTTTGCAATCCTGCAAGGGGTCCAGGAGCGAGATTTCGCAGCTTTGCGAATGGGCGGTTTCTCATGAGTCAGGCAGGTTCGTCGGGATCTCTTCGCTCAGACCATAACCACCATTGCCTAAAACGCCGCCGGCAACGTCGGCGAAGATTCGGTCGTCGTCTATCGTTAACAACCTCCTTCCTCCCCGTGTACGCAAAAAGGACCAGGCTCGTAGCCTGGTCCTTTTTGCGTTTTTCGGCGGCATTTGCCGCACTTCGTTCCGTCAATTCGCCATCCGCACAGCCTTTTGACAAGACCCGGCCGAAACTGTCGCCGGGAAAACCCTTCGTTACGCCAGATAAGGAAGATTCAACCACATGGCACAAAAAGTGCTTTATTGAAAATATTAAATTAATTAACAACCATTTTTTGATTTTAATACATCGGTCGCGAGGTTCTCATGGCCAGACCCATTCCGCAACGAAACGTCCATGAACAAGCCTGTAACTTTTTTTCTACATGCTTGATCTTGCTCCTCTTTAGCCTTGTCTCCGGAATGTCGACAGCGGCCTGGGGGGGCGATGGCACCATCGTCGGCGCCGTCGTTTTGAAACCGGGGCCGGCAACCAAGGTTGCGGAAGCGTCAAAGATCACCGTCAATATTCCGTACACTGGTGACGACAACCACAACAACACCGCGCAGATCGAATGGGGCCTGGACGAGGTCGACTTCACCCTCGGTTCCGCCGACCTGCTCCATAACAATCTCTTCTACACCCACCAGATCACCAACCTCGACTGGGACAAAACTTACCAGATCCGCGTCACCGTCAGCGATGACGATGGCGGCGAAAACCTGGTGCAAACCCTGACCGGGGTGAAGGCCTACAATCATCTGGTTCACAACGCCGTATCCACCGGTTCGACCAGACACGAGGGCAGCTGGGGCCTGGCCGACGGCCAGTACGGCGAATTCACCTGTGCCACCTGTCATGATCGCAGCACCGGCAACATCAAGCGCATCAAGGAGACGATCACCCCACCCAACCCCGACCATCCCCTCCCCGGCAGCAGCGTCATCCTCACCGATACGCGGGAAGGCACCGCTACCTTCGGTGACGACAGCATCAAACGCACGGCCACACCGTCCAACCGCATCTGCGAGGTCTGCCATTCGGAGACCAACTACCACCGCTGCCTCAACGCCGAACAACTCGGCGGGGTCAATCACTACAACAACAAGGATTGCGTCTCCTGCCACCTGCACCGCTCGGCCTTCAAGGCGAGCTGCGACGGCTGCCACGGCAATACGGCGACCGGCGCCATCTGGCCGGACGATCCCTCGGCAGGCGCGGTCCTGCCCGACCGCGTCGGCGCCCATGTCGAGCACATGACCTCCATCGGCGACATTCTCAACGGGGCCGGTCAGGGCAGCGCCACCGTCGCCAACAAGAACGCCTCCTGCATCTTCTGTCATCCCGAAGGCGCCCATACCGGCGCTCACCTCGACGACGACCATGTCGATGTCTACATGGACGGCACCAATGGCGCCGCGCAAGGATACTATGTCTACCTGCTCGACAACCCGAGCGATCCGCGCGGCGACACCGACGGGAGTTATGACCCGGCCACCGGCACCTGCTCCCTCATCGACTGCCACGGCAACGCCCCCTACACCCCCGGCTGGTACGGCGACGACCTCCCCCCCGGCGCCGTCACCGACCTGACTGCCGCTGACAGCGCCGAGCCTGGCAGCGTCAAACTCACCTGGACCGCCCCCGGCGACGACGGCATGCTCGACGGCACCGCCTATCAGTACCAGATGCGCTACAGCACCGCGACCATCACCGAAGCCAACTTCGCCGCCGCCGCCATCGCCGGCGGCGCGCCGAGCGTTGACCGCAGGGGCAAAGCCGAAGAGATGGTCGCTTCCGGCCTGACCCCGGGGCAAAACTACTACTTCGCCCTGAAGACCGCCGACGAAGCCGGCAACTGGTCCGGGCTCTCCAACGTCGCCGGGCCGCAAACGGCCCATGTCGACGACGTCGCCCCCGTTTTCTATGGGCTCGACTCGGCCACCGCCGACGACAAGGCCGGCGCGGTCAATCTGCACTGGCAGGCCGCCATCGACCATAGTTTGCCCGTCACCTACCGCATCTGGTGGAGCAGCCATTCCCTGATGGATCATCTGGCGAGCTTGCTCACCGTCACCACCACCTACTATCCGGGGACTAACGACGAATACACGATTTACACCGCCACGACCCCGGGCCTGGCCTACCAGGTTCACGATCTCTCGGCCGGCGTCCTCTACAACTTCCTGGTGCGGGCCTACGATGCCGCAACGCCCACCAACAACGACGGCAACACCGAAATCAAAATGGCTCTGGCCGGCAAATGCTCCAGCCAGCCGCAGGATCTGCGCACCTACTATGCCAACGGCCCGTTGAGCGGCACCACAACCGATTTCGCCGCCGTGCTCGACACCAGCGGCTACACTGCCAGTGTCACGAAGATCATGGCGGCCAACGACAACATCATCTGGATCTTCGGTACCCCCTATGCCGTCAAAAAGAAAGTCACCGGCCTGAGTTTCGATATCTATGCCTACAACGGCGACCGGCAGCCACAGGTATTCAGCTACCAGTTGGGGTACGTGGATTCCGACAATACCTTCATAGCACTGGGCGATGCGCTGACCGTGAGTCTTTCGAAAAAATCCGGGCGCATCATGAAACTCCCCCTCTTCAGCTTCTCCGGAGTTATCGATGTCGGCAACCGGCTCGCCGTGCAACTCGCCTACGCCGGCGGCGCCACAATCTTGCCCACGGTCAAATTCGGCGATGCCGTCAACAAAGGGCTGCTACTGGTCAACGAGCAGAACTACAACCATGCCCCAGGCGTCTTCAACATCCTCAATCCGACAAACGGCAGCACCCAGACGGGTCTGGTCAATATCTCCTGGACCGCCGCCACGGATATGGACAATTTCGACGACGGCGTCCATTACGATGTTTACGGCTCCCTCGACGGCGGCCTGAGCTATCCCCATCAGATCGTCATCGGCACCACCGCGACCAGCGCGGTCTGGGACACCATCCGCGGCGGCGTCGGCCTCCTTGCCCCCAACACCCAGGTCCGCATCCGGGTCGAGGCGGGGGATGGCTACATGCCGGACGATATCGGCACCAATCATCGCCAGGTGACGACCGGCAACTTCACCATCGACAACACCAGCGATACCACGGCACCGGCGGCGATCGCCAACCTCCATGCCGAAACCCGGCCCAAGGCGGGAGCGGTCTACCTGACCTGGACCGCCCCCGGCGACGATGCCGACCGAGGACGGGCCGCCCGCTACGACGTGCGCTACAGCACCAGCGCCATCACCAACGAAACCCTCTTCAACGCCGCCAATGAAGCCGTCGGCGAACCGGTGCCGGGCCTGGCCGGCAGCCATCAAGGCTTCGAAGTTCTGGGGTTGGAGCCCTACACCACCTATTACTTCGCCATCAAGACGGCGGACGAAGCGGACAACTGGTCCACCCTGTCCAATTCGGTCAGCGCCGCCGGCGGCGAAAAGTGCGGCATCTGCCATAGTACCCCGCCCGACGAACCCCAGACCGCGGGCACCCATGCCGCCCACGGCTACACGAAAAAGGATTGTGCCAAGTGCCACGGCTTTGAAGCGGAATTCTTCGATGTGCGCCATCAGGACGGTCTGCTCAAGCTCGGCTGGCAGACTGACGAGCCGGTGGTCGGTACTGTCGACGGCATCAAGGTCACCTACATCCAAAATGGCGTAAAAATTTACGAGGACACCACCGGATCGGGCGGTTTCAACACCACCGGCGGCGACAACACGGATACCGGCACCTGCTTCGGCTTCGTCGGCACCAACGCCGTCGGCTGTCACGGCCCGGCCAACACCCCGCCGGTCTGGGGCACCACCACGCCGCCCCAATGCGCCGACTGCCACGGCAACCTGACCCGGACCACCGACCCCTACGGTCGGGCCTATGACGACGCGAGCCACGATGTCATGGCTTCGCCCCCCCTGGACAACGAGGGCAATAGCACCGGCAAGTTCGTCGGTCAACACGAGAAGCACCTCAACTTCTCCTTCCGTTTCTCCAAGGGAGATTCCTGTAAGCTCTGCCACCTGGACAACTACCATGCCGACGGCATCGTCGACATCAAGCTCGACCCCGTCGGTGCCGGCGAGGAAGCAAGCTGGAATGCGGGAGCCGGCGCGACCCCCGGGACCTGCGGCGGCACCTCGACCAGCGGCTGCCATGGGCCGAATCCCGTCGACCCGCCCTGGGATAGCGCCGTGCCCATCGCCTGCAACAACTGCCACGGCCATCAGGACAACCGTTTTTCCGCCGGTTCCCCCAGTTCGGTGACCGCCGATCGCACGGCGACCCTCAGCGGCAACGTCACCGGAGACGGATCAACCGTCACCATCCCGGTCAACAGCGGCTACACCATTCAGGTCGGCGACCGGGTGACCAAGGGAAATTCCTATTTCGTCGTCGCCTCCGCCAACTCAACCTCGTTGACCTTCAGCCATGCCATCCCGGTCGGCGTCAATTTCACCAGCGGCGAAGTGCTCATTTCCCGCCACATTCAGCACGCCGTCGACGGCGGCACGGTACGGGCCTGCGACTGGTGCCATGCCGAGGGGCATCCCCAGGGGAGCGGCGACGCCTCGCTGATTCTGTTGCCCAACAACCCGGCGGTGGGTATCGACTACCGTTCCGGCGGCATTCATCTGAAAAAGGTCATCAACGGCCGCACCACCCTCAACAACGGCGAACCCATTGACACCGAGGCGGAAATCTGCTGGGGCTGCCACGAAGACAACGGCATCTCCGAATGGGGTGTCAACAACAACGTCAATACCGGCGAGATGCCCTACGACTACGGGTCACTGAATCAGACCAGTTGGTACGGCGCTACCTGGACGAGCCCCAACTTCGCCTACAAGACCGGCTCGATCCAGTCGACCCACACCGCCAACTCGGTCTCCAATCCCGGTTCCAGCGCGGTGACCGGATCGTCCTTCAATTACACCGAAGCACCCGATGCCGTGGCTAAGATCCGCTGCTCCTACTGTCACGACGTTCACGACATGAACATGGCCGAGTACGACACCCAGAACGGGCAGCCTTACCTGCGCGGCACCTGGAAAGGAAACCCCTACAAAGAAGACGGAGCGCCTTGGAACAAAGACTATGCGGATGTCTTCTATAGTCCATCTGGACAAGCTAAAAACCTGTTTGGGAAAGTGCCTCGGGGCGGCACCGCTTACCGAGAACTCGGAGGCTATTTCATCGATCAGAACAGCGACTACCCGACCTCGGGCTGGACCATCTGGAACTCGGCGGGTCTCTGCGTCCTCTGCCACGGCGACGACGTGGATAACATGGACCAACTTACCGATGAAGGCCTTTGGCTTGGAACCAATGGGCACAGCAATTCAAGTATCGGTGGAACATTCGCCAACAAAGCCAACATTTTCGATTTCAGTCACGGAAGGCCGACACCAATAACCGTTGACTGGACAAACCAACCCGGCTCGGACTACAACACTCAGGTCCCCAGCATGGCCTGGATGGCACAAGGTGATCTAGGCTTGGGCGGCGGCTATCGTGGCAATGAAACAAACGCCGGCAATTATATTCCTTATGTTTATGAAACGGTTGTGGGCAAGAATTCCTTCCCCTATGCTTTCAACGACTACGACTGGGGCGTCAGTGTCGACGCCGACACCACCGATGTCATGTACCATCAGTTCTCCTGTTCAAAGTGCCACAACCCGCACGCCTCGCGGTTGCCCAAGCTGCTCATCACCAACTGCCTGGATATTCAGCACAACACCTGGGACGAGAACAAGACGACCTTGCAGACCAAATACACCAACGCTGCCCTGACCGCCGTCGATCGCAACAAATACGGCGCCTACTACGCGGCGGCGCAGAACTGCCACCGCTACGACGGTAGCCGCGCCACCGAAACCTTGAAAGGCGGCTGGAACAAGGTCTCCCCCTGGGCACCGTAACGGGGGTATGAACGGAACAAGGGGGGCGCATCGTAAGTGCGCCCCCCTTGTCTTTTCCAGAGAAATTCTACTGTTTGCTTTCCCTGTCAGTCTCCGTACATCGCCAATACTTCCGCCGAATACCCTTCCCCCTCGTAAATATAAAGCGGCGCCGCCATGGTCAGGCCAGGGCGCCCCGCCTTGCGGCCTTCGACCAGCACCAACCTCGCCCCCTCCCCCAGGCGGGAATGGACGCAGCGCAGCCGCTTCGGCTCCAGGCGAAGGCGCTGCATGGCCGACAAAATTTCGGCCAGGCGCTCGGCGAGGTGGATGAGGTAAAAGTGCCCCCCCTGTTTGAGCAGATACTGGCCGGCGGCGAGAAAATCCTCCAGCCCTCCGGCCAGTTCGTGCCGGGCGACGGCCCGCTCGTCCCCGGGGGCGATCTTGCCGGTGCCGGTGGGACGAAAGGGGGGATTGCTCAAGACCACATCGCGGGATTCGGGCGCGAGCGCACTGCGCAGATCCCGCAGATCCCGATGGAGAATGGTGATCCGCTCGGCCAGACCATTAAGAACCGCCCCGCGCCGCGCCCGATCGGCAGCCTGCTCCTGGATTTCCACGCCGACAATCGACCCGGCGGCAGTGCGGCGCGCCAGCAGCAGGGGAATCACCCCCGAGCCGGTGCCGAGATCGACCACCGACTCCCCCGCGCCGATCCGGGCGAAGGCACAGAGCAGCACCGGGTCGAGGGAAAAGCGGTAGCCGTCCCGCCGCTGGATAATCCGCAAACCGCCGCAGCGCAGATCATCAAGGGTTTCGTCGGGGGCGAGGGGAAATTCATCCATGATCATCACCGAATCTGAACGCCGTATTGCCGCCAGAGGCGCAGGCGTAACTGCGCGGCCAAGGTTGCCGTGGCCGGGTCGTTGAAGGCGAGAAAGGCCCGATAGTGAAAAAGGGCTTGCTCGCGGTCGCCGAGCTGTTCGTAAACCCTGCCGAGATTGTACCAGGGCATGGGATTGTCGAAGTTGGCCGCCGCCTGCCTGAACTCGTCCCGCGCCTCCTCCAGCCTTCCCAGTTCCAGATAGGCCGCGCCCAGGTTGTTGCGGGCGCTGGTCGAGGCGGGCGCGACCCGCGCCGCATGGCTCCACAGGGAAAGGGGCGTGGACCAGACCCGATTCTGCTGCCAGCTGAGCAGCGCGCAGGCAAAGAGCAGCAGCGCCAGCAATTGCACCGGCAGGTGATTCTTCCCGGGACACCAGCGTTCGATCACCAGCGGCGTCAGCAGCGCCAACCCGGCGAGAGGCGTATACAGATAGCGGTCGGCGGCGAAATAGGAGAGAGGCCAGAGGTTGGCGGTCGGCAGCCAGAAAAGCCCGAGCCAGAGCAGGGCGAAGGCGGCCAAAGGCCAGCGCCGCCAGGCGCGACCCAGCAGCAGAAGATAGCCGGAAACCAGCGCCAGGGCGCCCAGCACCCAGGGATCGAACCAGCCGCTGGGGGCGCCATAGACATATTCCGGCGCCAGGGCCAGGGGCCAAAGCAGCTTGCCGACCATGAAGCTCAGCGACTTGAGCGCCATGAGCAGATAGGGGGCGACGCTCCCCGGCTCCAGATAGATCGTCATCTTTGCCAGCACCGGCGCCATGGCCTGCTGGTGCAGTTCGAGCCCACCGAAACCGAAATACCAGACGCACACGGCAAGCGCCCCGGCGGCGGCGATCCCCAGGATCAGCTTGGGAAAGCGCAGCAACAGCCGGTTTTCGGGAAGAACAAAAAGCGCCTCATACCCCAGCCATAAGAGCGGCAACACCACCGCATTCTCCTTCGCCGTCCAGCCCAGCAATCCCAAAACGAAAGCGCCGGCCAACCACAGCCAGCGACGTCCGTCCGCGCGCATTCCCCGCAGATAGGCGAGGGTCGCCAGCAGGACGCAGGTCAGGGCGAGGCTGTCCTTGCGATGGGAAATGTTGGCCACAACTTCGACCGTCACCGGATGAACGAGAAAGAGCAGCCCTGCGCTCCAGGCCGCGAAGCGCCCGGCGCCCAGGCGCAGCGCCAACAGCAGCAACAGCCAGGCGTTCACGGCATGCCAGAGAATATTCTGGAGATGCCAGCCGGCGGGGTTCAGACCGAACAGGGCGTGATCGAGGAGAAAGGAGAGTTCCCGTAGCGGCCGCCCGGGATAGCTGTTTTCAAGGAACCCGGCCCAGGACTTCACATCCGGGTTGTCGACGATCACCGGAAAATCATCCAGCGTCCACTGATGGCCGAAGCTCTCGGCGTAGAGGATGAAGGCAAGGACAAGCAGAACCGGAAGGGAGCAGAGCAGACAGCGTTTTTCGGCACGAGTGGTCATGAGGTTAACCGGTAGGCAGCGGGTTGAGGCGACTTCCGATGGGCCAGCCACCAAACTCTATCAGAAATCGACCCCGTATGCCCCTTGCAAACGCGCCCGCAGTGCCTCGGCCTGCGCGCGAAACTTGGGATCGTCCAACTCCAGAAAGAGCCGGTAGTGCTTCAACGCCTGTTCCTTCATTCCGACCCGCTCGTAAATCAGCCCCAGATTATAGAGGGCGGTGGTATTGAGCGGGTTGACCGCGAGGGCCTCGGTGTAATAGTCCCGCGCCTTGAGGAGCTCCCCCTTGAGCAGATGGACGTTGCCGAGATTGTTCAAGGCGAAGGCCGAGGTGGCGCTGACCCGGTGCGCCTGGGTCCAGAGGGTTTGGGGACTTCTCCAGACCGGGATCTGCCGCCAGGAAAGCTGCGCGAGCAGAAGAACGACGGGGACTATCAGAACCACGCGCAGGGGCAGCGGCAGGCGCCCGAGAGCCAGGGCCGCCAGCAGGCAGAGTCCGGCCAGGGGCGCATAGCAATAACGGTCGGCGGCAAAATACGCCAGCGGCCAGAGGTTGGAGACCGGCAGCCAGAAAAGCCCAGCCCAGGCAAGAAGAAAAAAGACTCGGGGCGCCCGCCGCGCTGTCAGCCACAACCCGGCGGCAAAGACGGCGAGACCGAAGAGCGCCGTGAGTACCCAGGGATCGAACCAATCCATGGGCAGCGGATAGGTGTACTCCAGCGCCAGATCGACGGGCCAGAGCACCTTGCCCGCCATGAAGGTCCAAGATTTGAGAACCATCCGGTAATAGAGATCCCAGGAGACCTCGCCGAAATAGTTGGCCTTGGCTTGCAGCAGCTGCTGCATCCCCGCCAGATGCCGGGCCCTCCCGCCCTCGAAAAGATACCAGCCGAAACCCCAAGCAATCGCGGCGAAACCCGCCACCGGCCAAAGCCCGCGTCCTTCCGGCAAGATCCGCCGCCGCGACGGGACGAAGCAGCGCTGATAAACCAGAAGCAGCACCGGCAGCACCACGGCATTCTCCTTAGCCAAGAGCGCCGTCCCCCAGGCCAAAGCGGCAAGCACCACCCACCCTGCCCGCCTCTTCCGAGCGGCGCAGGCGCGGCTGAAGGCAAGAAACGCCAGCAGGCAGAAGGCCAGGGCCAGGCTGTCCTTGCGGTGGGAAAGATTGGCCACGACCTCGACGTTCAGGGGATGAACCAGAAACAGCAGCGCCCCGGCCCAGGCCACGAAACGCCCGACACGAAGGCGCCGCGCCACGAGGAAAAGCAGCCAGGCATTGAGCCCATGCCAGAAAATCTGCTGCACCCGCCAGCCCGTCGGATTCATCCCGAAGAGGGCATGATCGAGCAGAAAGCTCAACTCCCGCAGCGGCCGCCCGGGATACACGTTTTCCCAAAACCCCGCCCAGGAACGCACATCGGCATTCTCGACAATCACCGGAAAGTCGTCATAAGTCCAGGCATGGCCAAAAGTCTGGGCATAGAGGGCGAAAGCGAGGGAGAGGAAGATGAGCAGGGGGAGGAGGGTTCGAAAGGTTGGGTTATTTTTCGCCATGCGGCAAGCTCACAGGGTTTCCGCGAGGGAAGCGACTTCGCGCCAGGAAGATGAATCGAGAAAAGACTTCATGGCGTTTTTGTTAATCATATCGATAAGATAGAGAAGTTCTTGCAAATTGTCAATTCAATTGCCAATTTGCAAAAAACTCGCTTACCGTCAGCGGGATAGGCTTTAGTCAGTCAAGGATTTCCCGCCTCCGGCCGCCAAAGACCGGATAGATCGCTTCTGTTCCGATAAAAGATCAATACGGCCGCGCCGGCGATGCTGAAAACCAGACTGATTGCATAGACCAGAAGAGAGAGAGCAATCGCGTCCGCCCCGGGGACACCGGCCCGGGCAAGAAAAAAAGCGAACCCGCCCTCCCGTACCCCCAGGCCATTCAAACTGACTGGAATCAACGTCAACAATGTCACAACGGGAACCACCGCCGTCATCTGCGCGAGAGCGACCTCCATATGCAACGCCTTGGCGGCGGCGAAATAGGTGGCGACCGCCAGCAGTTGATAGACCAGGGAAGTCCAGGCCAACGGGACAAAAAGGCCGGGCCGAGTGAAATAATGCAGGGTTCCCTGCACAACGCCGACCAACCATGAAAGGATGCGGCCGCGATCCTTTATATCAGACAAAGCCGTGCGCACAGGAAGGTAAGCTAGAGGGGCCAGCAACAGCAACCACAAAAAGATGCCACATCCGACAAATAGACCCGCGAACGTCGGGCCAATAACCGACGGCGCCAATAAAATGCCGCAAAACCCGACCAGCACCAAGGCCAGAAGACCGGAAAAGCGTTCCGCCAAGACCGAATTCACCCCTACCCGGTAATTTCCACACTCTTTTCCGACCAGAAACATTCGCGCGGCATCGCCGCCAACGGAAGTGGGTAAAAAATTGTTGAAAAAGTACCCCAGCAGATAAAACCCGGCAAGCGTCGAAAAGGTACATTCTTGTCCGTCGGAAAGCAGTAACCGCCGCCATTTGAGGCAGGAGATAGCAAAGGCCAACAGGGCAAGAGCCAGGGATAAAAACCAGAAGACCCAATCGACGCCAAAGAACGCCACCTTCAGCCTGGCAGGCTCCGCATAGATCACCAGGAAAAGGAGGATTACAAAGCTGATGACGGCTTTAATTATGAACTGGAGGGGTTTCATTCGATTTTCATTGCCACAATCTGCATCCGGCCCCCGATACGCAAGCACTTTTGCAAAAGGGTCAAGGGTAAAAACATGCCAAGGGCAACGGGGTTTTTAAGATTGAAAAATCGATATAGCGAAAAATCGGGGTGAAGGGAGTGCAGCATATTGCGGGTGCTCCCAACCCAGTCGTTCGGTGCAATTTCAAAACGAACTGAATTAATCTGAAAGCCACAATCGTTCAACTGCCTCTGCAAGGTCGATACGGAAAAAACAACTTGGTGCCTGGGGACATCTAAATCATGCCAAAATTCTTTGAACAACCGTCTGTTGAGACTGTCGAAGTTGGGAGTCGAGATATGCAAAAAACCACCAGGTTTCAGCCATGTCCGGATTTTCTCCAGCGCCGCCCTGGGTGAAGGGAAATGTTCGATAACGTGCCGAAGAACGACCGCATCAAACATCTTTCCGGGAAAAGGGGCATCAAAAACCGTACCCCGATAAACGTCGAGCCCGTACTCGCGATGCGCCTTTTCCGCCGCGTGAAGACTCGGCTCCAAGCCGGTCACTTCTAAACCACGATCACGAAGGGCTGTCAGCAATTCACCAGCAGCGCATCCGACCTCCAAAACCCTAGCCCCTGGGAGTAAAGAACCGGCGATACCAGCAGCCTCGCGCCTTCGAAGAACCGTACGGAGATAGCCAACGACGCCGCGATCCGACGCGAACGGACTGTATTCCTCCGGATAAAAATCCGCCATCGACGATTCGTCGGGCCTGGGGTTGAGATAGACCAAACCGCATTCCCGGCACTGAACCACCGGGAAAGTTCCCGGCAATCCATGCAGCCGGTCCCGTCCCTCGAAAAGAAGGTCGTAATTATCCGCGCCGCACAAATCGCAGTTTACATGTTCAAAGTTCATATGACGGCACCCGCGACTCAATCAGCGGACAAAGGCCTTCTTGCGACAAAAATCTCGTTATAGAGGTGCACCAAACTCCGTGCCGCCACATCCCAGCCATGTTCGGACACTGCCCTTGCCCGCGCCGCCCCGGCGAGTCTCCTCCGCTGAGACTCATCCCTTCCGAGTTTCTCGACCGCTTCGGCAAAAGCGCCCACATCGCCCGGCGGCACCAGCACCCCGGTTTCTCCCAAAATCTCGCGATTCACTGGGTTGTCAAAAGCGATCACCGGCAACCCGCAGGCCATATAATTCAGAATCTTGCCATTGGCTTCGCTGTCGGACATTTTCGGGGCCAGGGCCAGATCCCCGAGATTCAGATATTCGGCCGCCCGGCTGTATTCGATCCGTCCAGTAAAGGTGACGCGCTCGTCAAGGCCAAGCTCTTCGGCCCGCCGACGATAGCCCTCTTCCGGATAACCCATGAGCAGGCAATAAACCTCATGTCCGTCAGCCCGCAAAGCGCCAATCGCTTCAAGGAGCATATCGACCCCCTGATGCTCGCTCATGACCCCCATAAAAACCGCTATCAACCTGTCTTGCGGTAAATTAAGCTCTCGGCGCAGACCAGACACCTCCAAACCCGGCCGGAAGATCTCAACATCGACACCATCGGCCACCACCGAGACGATTTCAGCGGGGATGGCGAAATCTTCGATCAGAATTCGGGCGGAGGGACCGGCACTGCACACCGTTCGATCCGCACGGCGCACGATCCAGCCTTCCAGAAAACGGAAGACGCGATACAACCAAGAACCTCTTCTGATGAAGCGATGCTCGACCAGTTCCCCCGTCAGGCTCCCCTGGCAATCGAAAACCATGGGGATACCGAAGAGCATCTTAAGCAGAAAACCAACCAAAGCACCTTCGTGAAGGTGGGCATGTATCAGGTCCGGTGACAACTCGCGGATGGCCTTAAAGGCCGTGAAAAACAGGAGGAGGTCCAGATAAAATTTGTGCCACGACGGCCCGGCCGACAACTTTCGATACCAGGGGATGCGGGGAATGCGCCATGTTGGTATATCGCCCAGATCACGGCCCAAGTGATAGGTGCAGATCCGGACATCGTGCCCTAAAATCCTGAGCGCCTTGGCTTCTTCATAAATACGCACATGACAGCCCCTATCCGCGAAATACGGGGTCGGCGCGAGCATCAGTATTTTCAACTTTTTCGTCGTATTCATTTGATGAGAACGTACGTTTCCGATAGGGAAAACATCGGCCGGAATCGACTCTTGATTTCGCCATCCATCTCGCCGCTGATAATTGATGTGATTTTCCAATTCGTATAAAGCCAGATCCGGCGATGTTCGGTTTTCAAAAGAGCATCAAGCTTCACGGGCGAATCGATATGCCGGTAAGGATATCCGGCCTTTTCCTTCGCGGGGAACTCCGAATACCCTATCGTTCCCCCGTTCATTTTTTCCCGCAGAAAATAATCCACCGGGCGCCCGAGGTAGAACGCAGAGAGGGCGGGTTCCGTCGAAATAATTATATCCCCGGGCAACAGCCGTTCGCGGATGAATTCGTGCGCCGGGCGCTGATCCACAAATTTGAAATAGCTGCCGAATGCTTTGTTCAGATCGAGATTTTCCAGAACGAATAGGTGAATCAGGGCAAGGATCACGACCAGCCCCATCGGCAAGGGGGCGGGAATCGATGCCCATCCTGCGCGGTTGCGTACAACGCTGGCCAAGCGACGTAACCACCAAGACAGTGATGCCGCAACCGCAACGATGCCTAAAGGATAAATATTACTCAGGTAACGGGGATTGTCGCCGGAGGAGAAGATGGTCAAAAAGAGCAGCAACCCGACAAATCCCAGAAAATACAGGGTCCAGCAGCGATTCCGTTCTCGCAAAAGAGGGTACATCCCCAAAATAAGCAGCGTCATACCCAACGGGGTCGTCTGGCGAAACCACTCGTAAAAGGCCGCCCTGTTTTCGAGTCCGAATAATTGCAGGGGGATGGCGGAGTAATTGACGAAAGCCGTCGCCGGGCGGAACACCAGACAAAAATAACCAACGACGGCGACAGCCACGCACCCCAGCCAGAAACTTCTTTGCCAAAAAGATCGGCGCCCCCCCAGCAACAGGGCCAGGGCGAAAACCGGCAAAAGTTCGAAGGCAAATTCGTGCGTGCCGATGGCTCCCAGGGTGGCCAACAGCAGCCACTTGCCCGCGCCGGGACGCCGGGCGATGAAATATTCCCCCGCCCAGTAGACCGCCGCCACGAAAAAGAACTGGAACGGCAGGTAAAAGCGGGCCATGGAAGCATAAAGATTTTCAAAGGCGGAGAAGCCGAGAAACAAAACGGCGAGCCATCCTGCCGTTTTTCCCGCCGCCCGAGTTCCCATGGCATAAACCACGGGCAGCAGCAGGGCACTGAAGATAATACCGACCAGTCGCGTCGAGACCGGCGATACCTCGGCGAAAAAAAGCGGGATCGCCATCAGGTAATGACCGAGGAGCGACCGCCAGTACAAGGTGCCGTTTTCGGCGAAAGGCAAACCGGTTGCGACGATTGAACGCATGACACCGATGCTGCCGATTTCATCCTCATGGTAGGGATAGTTGGGGGCATGGTAGATGCGCAAGCCTACCACCAGCAGCATGAAGAGAAACAAAAGCGCCCGCTCCCAGCGGGACATGGCGGAAGTATCCATGGGGATCACCGCGCCCCTCCCCCTTGCGGCACCAGGGGATAAAGTATGCGGTACAACGCCTCCGCTTGAGGATCGGGGACGGGCGTTCGCCGCAGATACTGTTCGAGGGCAAGAAAAGCCTCGGGGTACTTCCGGCGGGCCATCTGAATTTTGTAGATCTCCCACCAGCCTTTGTAGCGTTGCGGTTCCATCTCGACCAGCAACCGTGCCTCGGAAAGGATGGTGTCGTCGGCGCGGGAGTCAGGCAGCTCGTATTGGGCCAGCCAGTCGGCCGACACGGCATCGCTGCGCACGAAAATCAGCGCCGAAACATCGGCAAAGACCAACCGCCATTCGGGATCCTTACGCAGCAGGTCGATGATCGGGTAATGCTGGCCGGTGTCCACGGTACAGGCCTTGGTGACCACGGTTTTCACGTCGAACTTCTCGAATATCCCTTCCCAGCCGGGATGCCCGGACATGACCCGCCAGCCGTAACTGAACATTTCCGCCGAATTCTGCCGCGCATCCCAGAAAACCCGATGCTCCGGGTAGAGGGTCCAGGCCAGATAGCCCCCCCAGTCGTAGGTGTTGTAGATATTGGCGGGAAGGCGATGCTCTTTCACGAACTCGGCCACCGCCACGGGAAAATGCCAGGTGCGCAAGCCGGTGCGGAAGAGGCCGTAGGTGTGATAGGCCGGCAAGGCGTAATGGATGAAGATCGCGGCGGCCGCCAGGGTCGCGGCCCAGCGCAAGACCGATTTAACCCCAAGGGGGAAGCGAGAGAAAATCCAGGCCGCCGCGCTGTCGGCATAGACCGGCAGCATCGCCGACATGGCGAAGAAGAAAAACGAGGTATGGCGGCTGAGTTGCTGCCCCATGATCGCCAGGCCCCCCACCAGGCAGAGATCGGTCAACGTCAGCCGTCGCCGGCCCAAAGCCATCAGTACGGCGGTCAGGGCCAGACTCAAATAGAAATAGGGATCGGAAGAGAAGGTCGTTGGCCGCCAGTCCATGTTGAAAACCTGGGCGATGGGCGCCCCCTCCTTGCCGCCGCCGAGCTGGTGGGCCGAGAAGAGAGTATCGATGAATTCCCGGGTGTAGGGAGTGAAGAGAAAACCGAGCAGCACCAGGCCGACCACGAGCCACAGCCTTTTATAGGCGGCACGGGAGAGAGTGGATTTGCCCTGCGTAAGCGCCCCGCCCTCCCCGACCAGATAGGCCGCAAGAATCGGCACCGCCAGAATCGCCCCGGCATGGAGGTTGACCCAGAGGAGCATCAGCGGGAAGAGGAGAAAGACCAGCTTTCCCCCTTGGCGGCGGTGGCGTTCGAGAACGAGGACAAAGAGAGCGAAGAAGAGAAAGGTCCAGAGTTGCGGCCGCGCCGTCCACCCTCCCCGGCTCAGCCAGAAGGGGGTCAGAAGCAGCAGCATGGACGGCCAAGACGCCCCCCGGACTCGGGCCGCCCACAGCAGCACCAGGGCCGTGCCGCCCAGGGCCAATCCCTTGATGACGCTCAGGGCATGGTAGCCGCCGAGTCGATGGCCGAAATAGAGGATGAGATCGTGCAGCCAGCAATGCTCGAAACGGGGAACATCCGCCGCCAGGGTGAAGAGATCGGTATGGATGAAACTCTTTGTTTCGACCATGTACTTGCCCGACTGCAACTGCCAGAAGGTGTCGAAGTCGTGAATGACCGTCGTCGCCACCCCGAGGATGGTCAAAAGCGCGGCAAAGAGCAGCAGTTTTCCTACGCGGTCAATCAAAATTCACCCTGTTCGCTGAAATGTGAGTGTTCTCTGGTTTACCCGGTAGGGGCGCAGCATGCTGCGCCCTGCCCCTTCGCGTTGGCCCGACCTTGGGCGCAGCATGCTGCGCCCCTACGTAACGGGTGCAATTTACGGTACCGGGCGACACATTCATCGCCCGCCTTGCCACAATCGCGCCGCCATCCGCCCGAATCCAAACATCCGGTCCCATGTAGGGGCGCAGCACGCTGCGCCTTGTCCCTTCGCGTTGTCCCAACCTTGGGCGCAGCATGCTGCGCCCCTACGAATCGGCACGAATTCCGATTGATTTCGAATGGTTACGCGCCAACACGGCATCAATCAAAATTCACCCTGTCGCGAACGATATAGATCGGCTTGTCCTGGGTTTCGTGATAGGTGCGGGTGACGATTTCACCGAGCAGGCCCATCACCACCAGCTGCACCCCGGAAAAGAGCAGAAAAGCGGTGAGAATCAACAAAGGGTTGCGATTCATGGGCAGGCCGTCAAACCACTTCATGTACAGGGTCGCCATGCCCGAGAACGTTCCTCCCGCGAAAATCCATATCCCCCATTTACCGAAGAGCTGCATGGGCCGGGTCGAATATTTGAGCATGAACTTGACGGTGATCAGATCGAGAATCACCCGCAGGGTACGATCGATGCCGTATTTGCTCGCGCCAGCCAGACGCGGACGATGATTGACCGGAAGTTCGGCGACATTGGCCCCGACCTGACTGGCCAGGGCCGGCACGAAGCGGTGCATCTCGCCATAGAGATTGATCTGGCTGAGCACCTCGCGCCGGTAGGCCTTGAGTGTGCAACCGTAGTCGTGCAGATGCACCCCAGTCATGCGTGAAATCAGGCGGTTGGCCAGCACCGACGGCAAGCGGCGGCTGAACAGCCTGTCGCGGCGATCCTTGCGCCAGCCGGAAACCACATCGAAACCATCATCAATCTTCGCCAAGAGGCGCGGGATATCGGCGGGGTCGTTCTGCAAATCGCCGTCCATGGGAACGATGACATCCCCCCGGGCGGCATCGAAACCGGCGGCCATGGCAGCGGTCTGGCCGAAATTGCGACGCAGGCGAATCACCCGCACTCGGGGATCGGCCAGGGCCAGTTCCCGGGCGACGGCGAAGGAATCATCGGCGCTACCATCATCCACCAGCAGCAGTTCGTAACCGAGACTCGTCCCGGCCAGCGCCGCGACGACTTCAGCGTACAAAGGACGTAAATTGGGGGATTCGTTATAGACGGGAACGACGATGGAAAGATCCATGCGGAAAAAGTCCTCTTGTTACATTTAATGAATGGTTCCCCCTTTGACAAAGTGGGGTCAGGGGGATTTCAGGTCACCAAAGCAAATCCCCCTCGGTCCCCCTTTTCCAAAGGGGGAGGCCCTTAGAAAGTCTTCCGCACCTTCACTTCCCAGCGGTGCTCATTGCGTTTCGCCTCGTCGTTGTAGGCGGTACGCATGCCGTAACTGTAGTCGAAGCTGACCATGAACTTGGCGAAATTCACGCCGGCGGTGAGGGTGCAGAGGTATTCGTCGAAGTCTTCCGGCTGATAGACCCGGTAACGGCCGCGCAAGCCGAGCAGGGTGCTGTAGGTCGGGTAGAGCTCGGCGCCGAGCAGCAGGCTGTACATCGAGCGGCTGTCGCCATCCACCGCGATGTTCTTCTCGTACTCAATTTCCTCGCGCAGCTCCATGAACTTGCGCAGGGTGCCGGTGCTCCGGAAAAAGCTGTAACGGTATTCCTGGGTAGCGAAAATCTGCTGGGTCGAACCCTCATCGCCATCCTGCCAGTAATAATCGAGATCGGCCTTGGCTTCCCAGATCCGTCCGGGAGAATAGCGCAACGAACTGTTGTGGTAAAAGGTTTTATCGACATTGGTCACCCCTTCGGGATTGCCGAGATTCTCGCTGCCGATATTCACCCCACTGAGCCCATCGCCGTAGGCAAGTTCGTTGCGCATCCGCGCCAGAAACTTATGGCGATCGTAACGCATACTGTGGCGCAGCATGACCTGATCATCGCTCCCATCTTCCGTGGAAAGATAGTCGTAAATAATTTCGAAACGATTGCTAAGGGGACGACTCGCCCTGTGATCGGCGAACCATGACGTGGTTGAACGCAGGACGCTGCCGTCGCGACGGGCGCGACCGCTGTTGGAACCGGTCAGGCTGGTGTCGCCGACGATATCGATGTAGCGGGTCACCGAGGTGTCGGTCGTTCCCGAACCGACAACCAGCCGCTGTTCGATGCCAGTACGCAGGGCGCTGGTGGGCATCCCTTCGAGGCGACCGAGCACCTGGTTTTCCCAGTATTCCACATCGGCGCCGTCCTCGGCGGTGCCGTCGATGCGGGTCAGGGAGTAGGAAGTGAACCAGTCCACCGGCGGCCGGTGGGCGCGATTGGTGAAATACTCGAAGCCGCTCGAAACGCCGTAGCCCTTCCCCTGATTCCCCGTCTTCCATTCCGCCTCGAAGCGCGGGGTGAGCTGCTGGGCGCGGGTGCGATGCAGATCGGCGCTGGCGGCGAAATAGACATCCCCTTCGTCTTCCCGCAGGCTGCGGTCATAGCTGACTTGGGTTTCGCGGGCGGCGATCATGCGCATCCGGTAGGCGGTGTCCTTGCTCAGTTCATGCTGAAAAAAGACCGGCACCTCGATGTTCTTTTCGATGGTGCTTTCATCGGTGGTACGAGAGAAGGTGGGAAAGGCCGATGCCCGCCAGTCGCGGCGGGCGGCCACGGCAAAAAGGTTGTAGTTGTAGGTACGCTCGGGAACTTCCCCGAGGCTGTTACGGTTGGAAACGATATACGAGGCATCCGTCGAGATCTTGATCCAGTTGGTGAAGTTAATCCACTGCCGGGTCATGGCATGGTCGACGGTGCCGAGCATGTAGGTGGTTTCCTGATAGTTTTCCAGCTCGTCCTCAAAGTCGGTGTAATCGTAAAGCCGATAATGAAACCAGTTGTCTTTCTTGTTGAGGGAAACAAAGGCCAGGTTGCGGGTGCGGTAGTGCTGGGGGGTGTCGTTGTTCAGATCGCGCACGTAATCTTCGCGATAGTCAATCAGAAGGCGCGGCACCTGGGAAAGAATTTCCCGGTATTTACCCAGATAGCTGCCGTTACGGATGCCGACCATCAGGGTCGCCCCGGTCTGCACATACTGCCCCCCGTACATGCCGCCGATCATGTAGGGGTCGATGATGTCGTAGTCGAGATTTTGACTGTCGTAATCCCAAGTCGGCAGACGCATGTCATGGGAATAGAGGTGCAGATTGAAGGGAAGCCCGCCGGGGGCGAGCAGCAGATCGCCGCGATAAAGAAACTTCAGCTCATCGGTGTCAAAATCCTGGCCGTCAAAGGAACTGTCAACGGAAGACCACTGGGCGCCGAGCCCCAGGTCGTAGCGACCGGCGCGGCCGCCGCTGATGAGGCCGCTCTTTTCGTAGAGAAGGGAGTAAAGCTGGGTGAAATGGGATGCATCGGCGACTGTTTTGCCATCCTCCTTGGCTGCATAATCGGCATAGCGCCACTCGACCAGACCGGAAACTTCGGCCAAGGCAGAGGCGCCGCAGAGAAGCGACAGAAAAAAAAAGAGGATTACAAAGCGCATAAAACCGCTCTGACATTGGCAAAAAAGGGAGTGGATAGAAGCCCATTTTTCGAAAAATCGGAACGCGCAAATTCTTTGGGAATTGGCCCGATGTCTGTCACCCCACCGGCCCGCAGCCCCAGTTTTTACGCCCCCCAGGGCCGTAGCCCTGGGGGAGTGGGTCGAAGCTTATTTGTTGTGACAGGTCAAGCAGAGAGCTGAACCCGTATTGTCAGCCGCCAAGAATGGCTCATGATCATTGTCATGTACGTCATGACAACTTGAACACCACATTACACCACTACCATATAGTGGCAGGGTTCCTACAACAGGCTTACCATTGGCATCGGTGCCATCGGCGTGAAAACCGGAATCGACCTTAACAACAGAGTTGTAAACCATGCCAATCGGGTGGTCATCATGAAGGTCAGTTCCGATGTTGGCAGTAGCGACCATTGTTGCCGTAAAAGTAGTAACAGCGGCCTGTCCTGTCGTTGTGTTTGGAGGGTTCTGCAATGCGTCCGTCAAACTTGAACCATCGTGGCAGGAAAGACACAAGGGGGCGTCAGATGCAACGATAATATCATCGACATTTGTCTCTTTAGTGTAACTTTCGATAGTTGCACTATTGTAGTAATTGGTGATGTCATCGATGCTATCAACTGATAGTGACCTATTCCATAACGGAGCGTTGTCGTGAGGCAAAGCCTTATGTGGCGTGTGACAAAAGACACATATTTCATCATAATCTGTATTTTCAGCTTTCAATGTAGTAGTAGAACCTGTTGAAAGGTCATGTTTGGTATTCTTGATCGTCACAATCGCTAGGGATTGGGTGGCAAACAGCGTTAGTCCTGCTGCCACCAACAACATGAAGATCCTCATTTTTCTACCTCCTTTGAAAAGGTGTGGCCATGGCCACGTGGGTTGGGGAATCCTTCTCTCACCGAGACAAGGAGTGACAGCGAAACAATTTCACGTACCTTTATATGCAAAAAAACGACCATCTTTTTATATTGCTTTCTAGGCACTTAGATTGCGGCCCAATGCTTCTAACCGGACATAAATATAGGACAAAACCACAAAACCGACTCAACTACCACCTGAGGTTTTTTGACTTATCCCGTCAAATAACGGAACAGAATCGTGCTGAAAAGCGTGGCCGCACCAAGAGTCCTATCGGCAAAAAAAACGTAAAATTAAGGGGCGCACAAAGTGCACCCCTTAATTTTACAAATCGCTGATCATAAAGGCGACTTAACTACCTAAAGCGCCTTTGTCGTTCTATCCCGCAAAGCAACCTATTCAACCGGCTGTTCCTTGAGATAAGCATCATTGAGATACTGCCAGATGGCGAAACGGCGGCCGATCTGATCCACCACATAAATCTGATCTTTTTTATCCACCCAAATCCCAGCCGGAAGCATCAGAGACAGCGGGTGAGAAGCTTTTCCTCCACCGGTAAAAAGCAGCAGTCGCCCCTCAGGATTGTACGTCAACATCGCTTTTTTACGGGCATCAGTGATGTACAGATTGCCGTTGCTGTCGATGGCGATTCCCTTGGGCATCTCGAAATTCGACTGCAAATCCCCCCGCTCGCCAAACTTGCGCAAAAACTTGCCTTCGGCGTCGAAAACCTGGACCCGGGCATTGAACATATCCGCCACATAGAGATTGCCGTTTTTATCGACCGCCATCCCCTGCGGGCTGTAGAAATTACCGTCCTGCGGCCCCCAGTCGCCAAAGGAGCGAAGATGTTTGCCCTGCATATCAAATACGGCAATTCGGTGTGCACGAGCGTCGGAAACGTAGATCCGGTCGCGCGCCTCGTCCAGAGCTACGAAGGTGGGATGATCTAATAACTCGGGCCCACCAATGGAAAAAAGCGGTGTGTCATCAGGTGCAAACACCAGTACCGTCTTGCCGGCGGCGTCGGCGACAAAAAGTCGACCAGTGCTGTCCATCGCCATCCCGAAAGGCGTGCGAATGGATCCCGTGTTTTTAAAGGGATATACCGAGCGTTTATTGAGGTCATAGACGATAACCTGTCGTTGATCGACATCGGATATAAAAATCCGTCCATCTCCGGAAGAAGCAACACCGAAAGGGCGTTTAAAAACCGGCACAGGTTGACCACCAAGGATCGATTGGGTCATCTTTTCACTTGCAGTCTTCGGCATCTGATCCAAAGACCTATAAGTACCAATCCACTCCAGCTTAGGCGGATTGGGAGGCGGTGGCCAAAGCACCCGAGTCTTTGTTTCTTTCGCAGAGCAGCCGCCAAGGAAGATCATAACGGTAAACAACAGAAACAATCGAGTGACGGGCTTTTTCATATGGTCTTTCATCTCCACCTCTTTTCTTTATTTTCAATAGGTTAACAAATCAACGACTCACTTCTTGTGACACATCTGGCAAAGCTCCATGCGGGCGCTGATCCCCCGCTGGAAATAGGCCGACGAATTCCCGCCGTGGGGATCGTGGCAGCCGATGCAGGAAAAGCGACGGTCGGGAGTGCTGGGATCGACCGGTCCTTCCAGGGGATGGCCCTTGCCGGAGAATCCCCGCACCACATGGCTGGTGGTGTCGACCTTGGAATGGCAACCCATGCAGAGATCGTTCACCGCCGCCGTCAGCTGGCCGAAATGGGCGCTGGCGTGGGAGTCGTGGCAGACCGAGCAAAGCCCGGCTTCGATGGGGCCATGGACAAACTGGCGGGACTTGAACTCGTCGATCTTGTGTTCGTGGCATTCGGCGCAGAGAGCGATTTCCTCGACTCGGGTCGCATACTTGACCGGCGCGCTCTTCACGTCGTGGCAATAGGCGCACTGAAAGACCCCGGCGGGACCGTGAACGTAGTCGTAATTGAGCCGTCGGGCATGGCAGGCGCCGCAGGGGTTTTTATCCGCCGACTCGTTATCGAGGGATTCGGGACTCGGCTGCATGTTGTGGCAGGCGGCACAAAGTTCTTCCTTTTCCGGGGTGTGCAGCACATAGGGGGCGAATTTAGTCGGCGCCGTGACCCCGGGCCGGTCGATGTAGAAGAATTCGGCTTGCGTCCGCGCCACCGGCTTGCCCCCGGCGAAACCTTCGACCTTGATGGTATCGGCGCCCGGTTCGAACCCCGGTTCGAGAATGACCATATCGCCGAAAGCCTTGCGGTATTCGGCGCCGGAAATATCGATCTTCCCGCTCTTCGCCCCGCCGAATTCGACGGTGATCTGCTCAATGACCGGATCATTCCCAGCCTTGATGATGAGAAAATCGGAACGCACGATGGAAGTCCCGTCCGCCGGATAAAGGATTTCCAGCGCGAAGGACGGCGCCGCAACCAGCATCAAAACCGGCAAAATCGACAATAGCCGTTTAATCATATCCAGACCCCATGTAGGGGCGCAGCATGCTGCGCCCTGGTTCAATTATTCATCCCCCAACAGCCACACCAACCATTTCACCGACATTGCCACGTAGGGGCGCAGCATGCTGCGCCCTGATTTCTATCGGATCGTCAGATTCGGGCGCAGCATGCTGCGCCCCTACGGCTGTCTCACCGTCAAGATGGCATATTGTCCATCATATCCGTGTCGGATGATTGTCATCCAATGCCCATTTCGCCGGATTGTCGGCGATATATTGCCGGATGGCGTATAAATCCCGTTCGTCGCGAATGACGTGTTCATGATAATTCCGTTGCCACACCGGACACCCCGGGTTGTCGCGCATGGTGTTTATCCGTTTGGTGACGGCGGATTTGAACGATCGGACAACGGCGCCCAACGACCCGGGGATGACGTTGTTGGGGGTTATCCCCCTCTTCTCCATTGGTTCCGGCATCTTATGCGCCGCCCATTGTAAGGGCGCAGCATGCTGCGCCCCTACCGCGGAATGTCGATGGTCAAAAAGCAATACCCCATGCACATGGTTCGGCATGACAACGAACGCATCTAATTGCACATGCGGAAAATGTTCCGGAATCGCGGCCCAGCATTCCCCTACCACCATCCCAAAATCATTCAACCGCATCCCAACATCATGCACGTCTCCAAACAGGCATTCCCGTTGCCATGCGCACAGGGTCACGAAATATCCGCCACCTCGGGCATAATCGAAATCCCGCAGACGGACCGATTGACGATGGTGGTGGTCGGGTTGGTAGGGCATGACAATATCCCAAAATCATCGTAGGGGCGCAGCATGCTGCGCCCTGATTCAATTATCTACCCCACATAACAAACGCATGCACAACGGACCACGACGGACACGTTTATGCGGCATTGCCCCCGTAGGGGCGCAGCATGCTGCGCCCTGGGTTCTATCGGACCACCAGATTCGGGCGCAGCATGCTGCGCCCCTACCGCCTCAAACTCCTGTTCGGCCGGTTCGGGCGACGCCTACCCCGCCCCTTACCGCAAATCCCCCGGCAACGCCATTTCCTCCGACCGGATCGGATGTTCGCGCAGGTATTTTTCGTTGAGAAACTGGTATTTATGCACCATGCGGTTGAAGGTGTCGACCACCCAGATACCGTCTTCGGCGTCGGCGTCGATCCCCTTGGGCATGTCGAAACCGCCGGGCAGGCCAAGTTTGCCTTCGGTGGAGGTGCGGCCGCCGAGGGTCATGAGGTGGTTCCCTGCTAGATCGAAAATCACGAAGCGGTGACCGACGCCGTCGGTGACGTAGACATGGCCGGAACGATCGACGGCGATCCCCTTGGCCATGTGGAAAGAACCAAGGGAGGTGCCGCGCTCGCCGAAGGTGCGCAGGAAGTTGCCGTCCGTGTCAAAAACCTGAACGCGAGCGTTCATGGTGTCAAGAACGTAGAGGTTACCCGCCGTATCCACTTCGAGGTCGAGGGGATAGTTGAAGTCCCCCGTCGCCGAGCCGCGCTTGCCGAAGCTTTTGAGCCATTCGCCATTCCCATCGTAGACCACCACCTGATGGCTGCCGGCATCGGCGACATAAAGAAGATTCCGTTCTCGGTCGCAGGCGAGACCGACGGGGCGGGTCAAATGCCCCTGGCCGATGACCTTGCGCAGGCGCAGGTCGGAACCGAAGAGATAGACCCGACCCTGCTGGTTGTCGGAGACGTAAACCACATCGTCCCGACCCACGGCCAGGGCCATGGGCGACTCGAAGTAGAGCTCGTCGTGCTTGGGACGCTCGAAATGGCGCACCTGGTGGTTGGGCAGATCGAGAATGAGAACATCACGCTTGGCCAAGTCGGAAACGTAAATCCGCCCGCGACCGTCCACCGCCACATCGTAGGGGCTGCCGAAAATCCCCCGGGTCTCCTCGATCCCGAGAATCGCCTCCAGTACCCGGCTTTCGCTCCCTTCGCGCACATCCCGATCGCTGGCGATGGTGCGGATGAATTCGATCTTCGGCGAATGGCCGCCGATGGGCCAGAGATAGCGGCGGCTGTCGACTTCCTTGGCGGCGCAGCCGGAGAGGAAGATCAAGCCAAAGAGCAAAATCAATTTTGTCACGGCTCGCGTAGCGCCCGCGAAAGGTCTTTCCATCTTCTTCATTGGTCTACGGGTTCTCCACCGGGCGCACCCGGTCGTAGGATTTGGGTTTGTGGCAGCCGGCCAGGCAGGTGGCGCCGGTTTCGGTGGGCAGAAAGCGCACCGGAATCTTCCACTGGCCGAAGCCCGGCACCCGGCTAAGGATCAGTTTGTACTGATCGGCGCCGTGGATGCCGTGGCAGTTGCGGCAGACCCGCCCTTTGACCGGCTTATTGACGTGCAGATAGTGCAGATTGGCGTCGCCGTTGCGAAAACCGGTCGCTTCCGTGGTCCGCTGGTATTCGAATTTGCCCAGGTCGGTATGGCAGCCGAAACAGAGGGCGAAGTTTTCCGGATCGTAGGGGGCGTAGAACTCCCGGGGATAATAGCCCTGCAGCAGGGGCCGGAAGGCCGAGGAATGGTTTTCATGGCAGTCCCAGCAGCGCCCTTCGGCCACCGGCTGATGCTGGGACGCGGCCTGCTCGATGGTGGTACGGATGCCGCTGTGGCAGCTGAAACAGATGCGGTTACCGGAAGCACTGAGCAGACCCGGCTCGTCGCCGCCGTGGGGAACATGGCAATAATCGCAGCGCCCAGCCCGCACCGGACCATGCACCCGGCCGGATGCGCCGATTTCACCATGACAGGAGCGGCAGAGCGTACCCTGTTCGGCAACGAGCAGATGGGGCTGGGTGGAACCGTGGGGTGCATGGCAGGCCAGGCAGCGCCCTTCAGCCACCGGCGCATGGGGATGGGCTTTACCGGCGGCGACGGGAACATGGCAACCCTCGCAGAGCCGGGCGCCGGTTTCTTTCAGGACAAAAGCGGGGGATGGTCCGGGATGGGGGACGCCGGTTTGCCGGTGGCAGGCGAGGCAGTTGCCAGAAGCGACGGGAGAGTGGGAAACCGGAGCCGAAGCGAGAGAGGCATGGCAAGAGGTGGTCACACAGCCCTGATCGGCGCGTGCGGAATCAGCCCCGCACAGCGCCGCACAGAGGAAAAGCGAGCCGAAAACAGTCAACAGCCGAAGAAACGACAACAGACACCCTCCCAGGCGAAGGATCAATTGGATGAAGTGCTGTCCCGGCGTTGATTACTGTAGGGGCGCAGCATGCTGCGCCCCTACGATCTCACATTCCCTAGCTCCCGTAGGAATGCAGACCCGAGAGCAGCAGGTTGACGCCAAGATAGCAGAAGATCGTCGCGGCGAAGCCGATGATCGACAGCCAGGCCGCCTTGCGCCCGACCCAGCCCCGGGTGAAGCGGGCATGGAGGAAAGCCGCGTAGATGAACCAGATGATCAGGCTCCAGGTCTCTTTCGGGTCCCAACTCCAGTAGGTGCCCCAGGCGTAGTTGGCCCAGGCGGCGCCGGTGATGATTCCCAAAGAGAGCATGGGAAAGCCGAACATGATCGCCTTGTAGTTGATGTCGTCGAGCACCTTGGCGCTGGGAAAAATTCCCATCAGCCCCTGGTTGTTCCCCTTGCGCTCCTCGCGGCCGATCATCAGCAGGTACATGATCGAGGCGCCGCAGGCAACGGCGAAGGCGGCATAGCCAAGGAAGCAGGTGATGACGTGGTAGGTCAGCCAGTTGCTCTGCAGGGCCGGTACCAGCGGCTGGATCTCGGCGTTGAGGCCGAGCTGCGCCCAGATCATGAAGATGAAGGCGAAGGGGATGACGAAAGCCCCGACGGCGCGCTGCTTGTACTTGAGATCCATCAGCAGATAGCAGAGGGCGATACTCCAGGCGAAGAAGACGACCGACTCGTAGAGGTTGGAGAGGGGCGCCTGCTGGAAACCGAGAGCGTAGGCCTCGCGCCAGCGCAGGCCGATGGCGATGGTGTTGGCGACGAAACCGGCCCAGACCACCCCGGTTGCGGTCAGGCCGATGGCCTGGACGCGACTGACGATGTAGACGATGAAGAGCACCATCGCGGCAAAGTAGGCGATGGTCGTGATATTGAAAAAGAGGGAACTGGTCATTTTATTCCTCCAACGGCAGCCGGCCGGGTTTAGGAAGCGATTTCGGATTTGAGGTTCTTCTTGAATTCGTCAAAAAAGAGTTCAAAGCCCGGCTGGTTGCGGTGGGCGCTGCCGCCGATCTTGACGCCGACCTGATCGCCGACCGTTTCGACCCGCACCCAGATGCGTCGATGGGACATGAAGAATGCAACCATCGAGCCAACAACCATCAGAAAACAACCGAGCCAGACCACCCAGACGCCGGGGTCCTTGGCCACCTGCAAACCGGTGTAGTAACGCTGCTTGAAATCCCCGAGTACGAATCGGTAGGCGGCATCGCGCCGACTGTCGAAACCCGGGAAATTCTTCAGAACCAGATAAGTGGAACGCTTGCCGTCGCCGTCGACGACTTCGAGCTGCGCTCCGGGCCCGAAATTCTGGTAGGACTGGGAGACGCTGAGTACCCGCAGGGTGCCGCCGCCGGGCAGATCCACGCGCTGGCCCTGACGCACATTGAGATCGACCGTTTCACCGCCGGCCAGAGCCGTCGCCTGCAGTCGAATCTGGGCGTCGCCCGTCGGCCCGTAGCTCGACTGGTAGAAGGTGATGCCCTTGTAGGTCAGGGGATCGTTGACGATGACCGGCCGCCGCTCCTCAATCACCTGCCCGCCGTCGATGACGGTCAGCAGGCTCTTGAATTCCTTGGGCCGGTTGGAGCCCTCGTAGAAACTCACGGAAAACTCGTCACAGCGCACTGTGAAGCCGAGGTCGATGGGGGCGTTGCTTCCCCGCGGCCAGACCCGGCTTTCGCTCGTCCCCTCGACGATATTGACGTAGGCCTTGTAGCCCCAGAGATTACCGATGATCGCCCCGACGAAGATGATCAGAATCGACAGATGGGTGATATAGACGCCGAAGCGGGCGTAGGGCATCTTCTGGGCAAAGAAATGGAGGACGCCGTCCTGTTCGGTGAGAATCGGCGCGGCGAAATGCTGCCGCAGAAACGCGCTGATTTTCTCACCGACTTCACCAACACTCTTGCCCTTGACCAGTTGCTCCTCGGTGTTGGCGAATGTCTGAAAGAGCGAATTATCCGCCGTCAGCCGGGGCTGGGTGACCGCCTTCCAGACCAGGGGAAAACGCTTCAGCGAGCAGGCGATGAGATTCAGCGAGAAGATGCCGAGCAGCGCCAGGAACCACCAGGAGTGGTACATGTCGAAGAATTGCAGGGAATCGAGCAGGCGGTAGGTGCTCTCGCTGTAGCGCTGGAGGTATTCCTCCGGCGATCGGTTCTGCTGGATGACCGTGCCGATGATGGAGGTCGCCGCCAGCAGGATGAGGGTGACGATGGTCAGTTTGAGGGAACAGAAGAAATCCCACAGGGCGTCAATCGGATTTTTTTTTGCTGGCAAGATGATGTACTCCCGAGACAGGAGCCTTCGCCGACCGCGCGGAGACCCCGGAAAACAAACAAAAGGAGCCACGGGCAACCCGGCTCCGGCAGACAAACGACGGACGGACTGTTCCGCGCCACAACGCCGCGGAACAGTCCGCTCCGAAAAAACTAATACAGGGGTTCTTGAGCTGTCAAGGGAAATCCCCGAAAACCAAGCCCGAGAAAAACCCTCGGCAAACATAGCGAATTCGCGATTTTAATCAGAAACCGTCGCGCACCAGGCGCTCAGCGAGGGATTTGGCCTTCTTCTCGACGCCGTTGGCCAGTTCCACCTTGTAATCCGCGAGGCGCAGGGCCAGGGATTCGTCGGCGGTGGCAAGGATCTGCACGGCGAAAAGCCCGGCGTTGCGGGCCCCAGCCTTGCCGATGGCCATGGTCGCCACCGGGATACCCGCCGGCATCTGCACCATGGCCAGCAGGGCGTCGAGCCCCCCCAGGGAAGTGGCGTCGATCGGGACGGCGATGACCGGCAGGGTCGATTCGGCCGCCACCACCCCCGCCAGATGAGCGGCGGCACCGGCCCCGGCGATCAACACCTTGAGCCCCCGCTCCTTGGCCGAACGCACATATTTGGCGGTGCGCTCAGGGGTGCGGTGGGCACTGGAAACGGTCATCTCTAAGGGGACGCCAAAGCTCTTGAGCGCATGGGCCGCCTCGGCCATCACCTCGTAATCATTGTCGCTGCCCATCAGAATCCCGACCAACGGCTTGTCACTCATAGCTTGCTCCTCGTTCTTGTCAAAATGGACTATCATCGCCGGCCCCAATGCCGGTTTATTTTTCGTTAACGGTTCAGCGCTTTCTGCCCAATATCCTTGCGATAATGGACATCCCGCCAACGGATCAGCGCGGCCCCCTCGTAGGCTTTGGCGATGGCTTCGGCCACCGTCCGCCCGAGGCCGGTGACGCCGAGCACCCGGCCGCCCTGGTTGACGATTTTGCCATCCTGAAAAGCGGTCCCAGCGTGAAAAACCATCAAATCCTCAACGGCTTCTGCCGCCTCCAGCCCGGAAATCTCCAGCCCCTTTTCGAAGTTGCCGGGATAGCCGCCCGAAGCCATGACCACGCAGACCGCCGCTTTCTCGTGCCATTCCAGGGACACGCCGGCGAGATCCCCCCGGGCGCAGGCCTGCAGCACCGGCACAATGTCGGACTTCATGCGCATGAGCAGCGGCTGGGCCTCGGGATCACCGAAGCGGGCGTTGTATTCAACCACCTTCGGCTTGCCGTCTTCGATCATCAGCCCGACGTAAAGGATGCCGCGATAGGGGCAGCCCTCGGCGGTCATGCCGGCGATGGTCGGTTTGACGATGGTCTCGATGACCTCGGCGGTCACCGTCTCGGTCACCACCGGTGCCGGCGAATAGGCGCCCATGCCGCCGGTGTTTGGCCCTTCGTCGTTATCGAAGATGCGTTTGTGATCTTGGGCCGAGGCCAGCGGCAGGATGTTTTTGCCGTCGGTGAAGACGAAGAAGGAGGCCTCCTCGCCGGTCATGAACTCCTCGATGACAACTTGACTCCCCGCCGCGCCGAAAACCTTGTCGAGGAGGATGTCGTCCACCGCCGCCAGCGCCTGCTCGACGGTCATGGCGACGATTACCCCCTTGCCGGCGGCGAGGCCGTCGGCCTTGACGACGATCGGCGCACCCTGCGCGCGGATGTAGGCATGGGCCTGGTCGCGGTCCGTGAAGGTGCGATAGGCCGCTGTCGGGATGCCGTACTTGGCCATCAGATCCTTGGAGAAACCCTTGCTTCCTTCCAGTTGCGCCGCCGCCTGGCTGGGGCCGAAGATCTCCAGACCAGCGGCCTGAAAACGGTCGACGATCCCCAGGGTCAACGGCACTTCCGGCCCGACCACGGTCAGATCGATCTTTTCGGCGAGGGCGAAATCGAGCAGCGCGTCGATCTCATCGGCCTGGATATGCACACACTCGGCCAGCGCCGCGATGCCGGGATTCCCCGGCGCGCAGTACAGGGTCTCTACCAACGGCGACTGGGCGATCTTCCAAACCAAGACATGCTCCCGCCCGCCCCCGCCGATGACCAGTATTTTCATCTATCGCATCTCCTAAAATCCGGGTATTCCGTGTAGGGGCGCAGCATGCTGCGCCCTTTAGGTGGCCGTTCAGAAAAAACCAGGGCGCAGCATGCTGCGCCCCTACGTCATTAGTGCCGGAAATGCCGCATGCTGGTAAAGACCATGGCAATGCCGTGCTCGTCGGCGGCGGCGATGACTTCTTCGTCGCGGATCGAGCCGCCCGGCTGGATGACGGCAGTGACGCCGACGGCGGCGGCGTTGTCGAGGCCGTCGCGGAAGGGGAAGAAGGCATCGGAAGCCATGGCCGAGCCCTTCACTTCGAGTCCGGCATGTTCGGCCTTGATGGCGGCGATGCGCGCCGAGTTGACCCGACTCATCTGCCCGGCGCCGACGCCGATGGTCATGCCTTCCTTGCCGTAGACGATGGCGTTGGACTTGACGAACTTGGCCACCCGCCAGGTGAAGAGCAGATCCCGCATCTCCGTTTCGGTGGGGGCCCGCTTGGTCACCACCTTGAGCTCGTCATAGAGGGAAAGGTCGGTGTCCTGCACCAGCAGGCCGCCGTTGACCCGTTTGAAATCGAGGCGCTGCCCCGGCTCGGCCGGCCAGAAGCCGCATTCGAGCAGGCGCACGTTCTTCTTGGCGGCGACGATCATGCTCGCCTCCTTGGAGACGGCCGGAGCGATGATCACCTCGACGAACTGCTTGTCGCAGATCGCCTGGGCGGTGGCGCCGTCCAGTTCACGGTTGAAGGCGATGATGCCGCCGAAGGCCGATTCCGGGTCGGTGGCGAAGGCGCGATTGTAGGCATCGAGCAGATTCTCGCCGATGGCGACGCCGCAGGGGTTGGCGTGCTTGACGATGACGCAGGCCGGCCCCTCGTTGAACTGCTTGACGCATTCGAGAGCGGCGTCGGTGTCGCCGATGTTGTTGTAGGAAAGCTCTTTCCCCTGCAACTGGCGGGCGGTGGCGATGGAGGCCTCGGTGACGTTCTTCTCGACGTAGAAGGCCGCGCTCTGGTGGGGATTCTCGCCGTAGCGCATCCCCTGCGCCTTCTGGTATTGCAAGGTCAATGTCGGCGGGAACTCGGCGGATTCGGCGTCGAGCTTCTTGCCCAGCCAGTTGGAGATCATGCCGTCGTAGGCGGCGGTGTGCTGGTAGACCTTCACCGCCAAGCGGAAGTTGGTCTCCCGCGAAACCGCGCCGCCGCCCGCCTTCATTTCGGCGAGAACGGCCGGGTAATCGGCGCAGTCGACGATGACGGTGACGTCGCGGTTGTTCTTGGCGGCGCTGCGCAGCATGGTCGGGCCGCCGATATCGATGTTCTCGATGGCGTCCGCCAAGGTGCAGTCGGCCTTGGCCGTCGTCGCCTCGAAGGGGTAGAGATTGACCACCACCATGTCGATGCACTCGATGCCGTACTCCTTCATCTTCGCCACATGCTCGGGGTTGTCGCGCATGCCGAGGAGGCCGCCGTGAACCTTGGGATGGAGGGTCTTGACCCGGCCGTCGAGCATCTCGGGAAAGCCGGTGAACTCGGAGACGTCCTTGACCGTCAGGCCGGAATCCCGCAAGAGCTTGGCGGTGCCACCGGTGGAGAGGATCTCGACGCCGTAGGCGGCCAGTTCCTTGGCAAATTCGACGATGCCGGTCTTATCCGACAGGCTGATGAGGGCGCGCTTGATGGTAGCCATGGGGGAGAATCCTTTCTTGCGAAGAGCGGGGAGCGAAAACGCCGGTCCGGCGATCCGCCAAGAGAGAAAATGGCGTCAGTGGACCTGTATACGTTACGCCAAAAACACGAAAAAACCGTCATTCCGGCGGTTTTTTCAGAAGTCGATCGCGTGCAGAAAAGCCGTTTCGAAGGCCGGGGTTCCCGAAAGAGGATAGGGTTTCAGACTTTGGACCAGGGTTTCCAGCCTGGTGGCGGCCTCGGGTTCGAGCAGATAGCGAACGGTGCCGAGAAGCGCTCCCGCCGGGACGAAACGCACCCTATCTACCATGTTTTCCGGCAACATGGCAACTTTTTTCAATGTCTCAGGCGCCAGGGAAAGCCCGAACGAACCGGTCAGAAGAACCGCCCCGACCTGCTCCGCCGCGACCCCGGCGCGACCAAGTAGACAGTCGATTCCCGCCCGCACCGCCCCCTTGGCCAGTTGGAAGGCGCGGATGTCGGCCTGGGTCAGCCGCAGCTCCCGCGTCGCATCCCGATAGAGACGCAGGGCATAGCTTTCGCCGTCCGCGACCAGATAACGGGCGAGATTGGTCGTCACCTGTTCGGGAGCGAGGAGCGTGCCGTGGCGGTCCATGAGGCCGCCGTCGCGGGCGGCGGCCACCGCCTCGACCAGGCCGCTGCCGCAGATCCCCAGGGGCGGCCGGTCGGCGACGGTGAGCAGGCGCAGGGCGTCGTCCTCGACCCGCACACCGCGAATCGCCCCCGGCGTCGCCGCCATGCCGCAGGCGATCTCCGCCCCCTCGAAGGCCGGTCCGGCGGGGACCGAGGTCACCCACCAGCGGCCGTCGGCAAAGAGCGCCATCTCGCCGTTGGTGCCGACATCAATGTAGAGCGTTACGACTTCGGGCGGCGGACAGGCAAAGAGAAAGGCGACCAGATCCCCGCCGACATAGCCGCTGACCTGGGGGAAGAGATAGAGCGGCACCGGCAGATCGAGCCCCAGTTCGACGGGGTCGAGCAGCGCGCCTTCGGGATGGCGGGGACGGTGGGGAGGAAAGAGGATGGCGTCGACGGGCAGGCGGCGCAGCAGATGACTGATCGCCGGGTTGGCGGCGGCGGCCGCGCCGCGCAGGGATTCGCGCCGGAGACCGGAGAGGCTGAGGAGTTCAGACAGAAGCTGGTCGATACCCGCGACCAGCAGCCGTTGCAGGCGCTCCCCCTCCCCTTTGTGCGCCGCTTCCAGGCGACGGATGACATCGCTGCCCAGTTCCCGCTGGGGATTGAGCAGGCGGGATTCGGCCAGGGTCCGGCCGGAAAAATCGAACAGACGCCCGGCCAGGGTAGTCGTCCCCAGATCGAGGGCGAGATAGCTGTCGGTAGGGTTCATCGATCCCCGGCTTTATTTGCCGCGATAGATGCGCGGCACCCGCTTGCTGATCTGACAGAAGACTTCGTAGGAGATGCTGCCGATGCGCTCGGCCCATTCCTCGGCGCTGACGCGATTGCCGTTATCCCGGCCGAGGAGGGTCACTTCGTCGCCGATCTCCACGCCGGGGATGTCGGTGACGTCGACCAGCGTCCAATCCATGCAGACGGTCCCCGCCACCTTCGCCCGCTGGCCGCGAATCAGCACCTCGCCGCAGTTGGAGAGGCGCCGGTTGTAGCCGTCGGCATAACCGACGGGAATGGCGGCAAGGAGCGTCTCGCGCTCGGAAACGAAGCGATGGGCATAGGAGACACCAGTCCCCGCCGGTACCCGCTTGAGTTGGGCGACGCTGGTGCGGAAGCTCATCACCGGCAGCAGATCGAGCCGACCGGCGAAGGCGGCGCTCGGCAGGGCGCCGTAGAGGACGATGCCCGGCCGCACCAGATTGCATTCGGGCAGATCCTTGGTGAAGATGGCGGCGCTGTTGCCGATATGGATGAATTCCGGCGAAAAACCGGCCCCTCGCACCTGGGCGAGGCCGTCGCGGAAAATAGCGATCTGCCGGTCGGTGAAGGGATGCTCCGGCTCGTCGGCCAGGGCCAGGTGGGAGATCACCCCGGCCAGGTGCAGATGTTTCAGTTCCACCAGGCGCGGCAGCACCTCGGACAGCTCTTCGGGACGGAAACCGACCCGGCCCATGCCCGTATCGATCTTCAGATGATAGCGGCAGACTTCCCCCCGCTCGGCGGCGGCGCGATCCATGCGCCGGGCGGCGTCGAGATCGAAGAGCGTCGGGGTCAGGCGGTGGCGGAAAAATTCCTCTTCCTGATCGGGGTAGACGCCGCCCAAAACCAGGATCGGCCGATCCACCCCGGCGGCGCGCAGCTCTATCCCTTCCTCGGCAATCGCCACCCCATAGAGATCGACCCCGGACTGTTGCAGGGCCGGTGCCACCGAGGCCGCGCCATGGCCGTAGGCATCGGCCTTGACCACCGCCAGCACCTGGGTTTCTGGGGCAATTTTACCCCGCACTTGCAGAAGATTATGACGCAGGGCGGCGAGATCGATTTCAACGTGGGTGGGACGACGGCCATGCATGGCGTAAACCTCGACATCAAGGATGAAAGTGTGATTTTTAGCACGCGGTAAAGAGCGGTGTAAAGGGCAAACTCCCCGGGCAACAGGGGCTCAAGACTTTAGAGGTTGACAGGTCGGGGGGGAATCCGATAGGCTCAGATGAAATTTTCCGGAGAATCCGTCTATGTGCTTGGATAATGGAACCTTTCTTCTTGTTCACGGTGGTGGGGAACTGAGCCTGGAGCATGTCGCCTCGGTCCTGCCCGTGGCCGGCGGCCTTAAACTGGTGGACGTTTTCGGCAAGAGCCGGGAAATCGCCGGCGCCATCGAAGAGATCGACCTGCTCAACAAGCGCATCGTCGTCGCCTGAAGCGACGGCCAACGGTCCAAGTCGAACATCGATATATTAAAAAAATACCGCTAGGGGAGTTTTATACTGAGAGTTTCGCCCCCGCGAAACGACCCTTGGAACCTGATCCGGGTGATGCCGGCGTAGGGAAGCGGCGACCAGAACCGACGACGTTCAAATCGCCGCGCCCCATTGTCGGGCCCGGCGATTTTTCTTTGCCCCAACTGTAAGGCTTTGGCACAAAGCATTAAAGTGGGATGGCTAAGCAAAAAGCGCCAAATGCAAGGCGCGCAATCGGCGAGCAATGAGGCGTACTTACGTACGTCGAAGCAGCGAGCCGGTTGCAGCAACGCAGCAGTTGGTGAGTTTTTGCGACGCCATCATCTGTGAAGGGAAAACGGCCATGAAGACCATCGAAGGGCTCTATCTGATTACCGACCACAACCGGGACGGCCAGTTGAAGGCCCGGGTCAAGGCCGCCCTCAAGGGAGGCGCGCGCATCGTCCAGTATCGGGACAAGACCCGCCCGGCGATGGAACAGGTGGCGGACGCCGCGGAGTTGCGGGAGCTGTGCCACAAACACGGCGCCCTCTTTCTGGTCAACGACGATGCCGATCTGGCGAAAGCCTGCGACGCCGACGGAGTGCATCTCGGCCAGGAAGATGGGACCATCGCCGAGGCCCGCAAATGCCTCGGTCACGGCCGCATCATCGGCATTTCCACCCGCACCGCCGAAGAGGCGATCAAGGCGGAAATGCAGGGGGCCGATTACGTCGCCATCGGCAGCATCTTCCCCACCGGCAGCAAGCAGGACGCGGTGGTGGTCGGCCTCGAAAGCCTGGCCAAGGTGCGCCGGGCGGTGACCATCCCGGTCGTTGCCATCGGTGGGATCGACGCCAACGGCGCCGACGCCGCCCTCAATGCCGGCGCCAATGCGGTGGCGGTGATTTCGGCGATCATGGAGGACGACTCCCCGGAAATCGCCGCCCGCGAAATCGCCCTGCTCTTCAACCGCCGCAAGCCCTATCCCCGCGGCCGGGTGCTGACCGTGGCCGGTTCCGACTCCGGCGGCGGCGCCGGCATCCAGGCCGACATCAAGACCATCACCCTGCTCGGCGGCTACGCCAGCAGCGCCATCACCGCCCTGACCGCGCAGAACACCCAGGGAGTCAGCGCCATCCATCCGGTTCCCGCCGAGTTCGTCGGCGAACAGATCCGCGCCGTCCTCACCGACATCGGCACCGACACCCTCAAAACCGGCATGCTCCACTGCGCTGAAATCGTCGCCCTGGTCGCCTCAGCGATTCGCCGTCATTCCCTGATGGCGGTAGTCGATCCGGTGATGATCGCCAAGGGCGGCGCTTCGCTGCTGCAACCGGAGGCGGTGGAAATCCTCAAGATCGAACTGCTCCCCGAAACCTACCTGCTGACCCCCAACCTGCCGGAAGCGGCGGCCCTGGCCGACATGCCGGTGGAGAACGAGGGGGACATGGAACGGGCGGCGCGCAAGCTGCGGGAGATGGGGGCGCGCAACGTCCTGATCAAGGGCGGGCACCTGCCCGGCGAGGCCGTCGATCTGCTCCTGACCGGCAAGGGGCTGCACCGCCTGCCCGCCGATCGGGTCGACAGCCGCAACACGCACGGCACCGGCTGCACCTTCTCCGCCGCCATCGCCGCCCTGCTCGCCGGCGGTCTGCCCCTGACCACCGCCGTCGAACAGGCCAAACGCTTCGTCAGCGAGGCCATTACCACAGCCCCGAATCTCGGCTCCGGGCACGGCCCGCTCAACCACTGGCAGGGGGCGAAAGCCATTAGCTGATTTCCCATGGATTTCTTAGCATCCATGGTTCCCGTTGCCGCTTCATCCCATAATAAATCGAGGAAACCATGACCCAGCTCGAACTCGCCCGCAAGGGCATCATCTCCGACAAAATGAAACAGGCGGCCGCCGTCGAGGGGATCGACCCCGAACTGCTGCGCCAGCGCATCGCCGAAGGCACCGCCATTATCTGTCATAACAATCTGCATACAAACGGCATCCCCCTGGCCGTCGGCAAAGGTCTGCGCACCAAGGTCAACGCCAACATCGGCACCAGCAAGGACGACAAGAGCATCGACAAGGAGCTGGAAAAAGCCCGGGTCGCCGTTGCCGCCGGCGCCGACGCCATCATGGACCTCTCCACCGGCGGACCCATCGACGAGATCCGCGCCGCCATCATCCGTGAAACCCAGGCCTGCATCGGCTCGGTTCCCCTTTATCAGGCCGCCGTCGACACCGTCACCCGCAAAGGCAAGGCGATGGTGGAGATGACCGTCGACGAGATCTTCGCCGGCATCAAGAAGCATCTCGATGACGGCGTCGACTTCATCACCGTCCATTGCGGCGTGACCCGTGCCGCCGTCGAGCAGATGGACAACGAAGGGCGGATCATGGAAGTCGTCTCCCGCGGCGGCTCCTTCACCATCGAGTGGATGACCTACAACAACGCCGAGAATCCCCTCTACGAGTACTACGACCGCCTGCTCGAATTGGTCAAACCCTACGATGCGACCTTGTCGCTGGGGGACGGTTTCCGCCCCGGCTGTCTGGTCGACGCCACCGACCGGGCGCAGATCCAGGAGCTGATCACCCTCGGTGCGTTGACCCAGCGCGCCTGGGATGCCGGCATCCAGGTGATGATCGAAGGCCCCGGCCATGTGCCGCTGAACCAGATCGAGGCCAACATCCAGTTGCAGAAGCGGCTCTGCCACGGTGCCCCCTTCTACGTCCTCGGCCCCTTGGTCACCGACATCGCCCCCGGTTACGACCACATTACCTGCGCCATCGGCGGCGCCCTGGCCGCAGCCGCCGGCGCCGATTTCCTCTGCTACGTCACCGCCAGCGAACATCTGGCCTTACCGAACGTGGCCGACGTCCACGAAGGGGTCATCGCCAGCCGCATCGCCGCCCACGCCGGGGATATCGTCAAAGGCGTCAAGGGAGCCATCGACAAAGACATCGCCATGGCCAAATGCCGCAAGGCCCTCGATTGGGAAGGCCAGTTCGCCCAGGCCCTCGACCCGGAAAAGGCCCGCCGCATCCGCGCCGAATCGGGAGTCGACGAAGAGCACGGCGCCTGCACCATGTGCGGCGAGTTCTGCGCCTACAAGGTCATGAACCAGCGTAAGGAAAAGATCGCCGGCTAAAAGCCCACGGAAATCCTGAAAAAGCGACGCCCCCAAATCTTGTGACTTGGGGGCGTTGCTTTTTTTCATTTGAGGAACCTGTCAGCGGCTATTTGCCCGCTTTCTTGCGCATGTCCGCCGCCATTTCGCGGATCTCCACCAGATCCTTCTGCATTTTGGCGAAACCGTACCAGGTGGCATAATCCGGGTTCATGTGGAAACCGGCCTGGAAGGCCTTCATGCGGTGATCCATGAACATCTCGTACAGGGTCTCCTCGATCTTGGTATCCACATCGTAGAAGGTCAGCAGGTCGGGATAGGCATAGGGCTGCCCTTCCTTCTGCTTGATGAGCCCCTCTTCGTACAGACTCGCGACGATCGCGATCGCCTCGGAGAAGAGCTTGTCCGTCTCCTTCACCATCTGGTCGGCATTCTTGAAGTTTTCGGCCACGAAGTTGGGGGAATGGCACTGCTGACAAACCGCCACGAACTTGGCTCGCTCGGTGTCGAACTCCTCTTTGCTCAGCCGGGCCACCTTGCCGGCCTTGACCACATCCAGGCGCGCGGTGGGATTCCCCGCCGGATCGAGCACCCCCAGCCCTTTGAGGATGATGGTCCGATAGCCCATCCATTCGGCATCCTCTTCCGGCAGGCGCACCGCCAAAAATCCCCAGGGGGTCATCACCCGATGGTTGCCTTCCGCCATGTGGCAGGTCTGGCAGCGGGGGGCGCGATCCTTGTTTTCGGGATTGATGATGCGGTTCATCAGATAGGTGACGCCGTGCTTGGAGCTCGACCACATTTCCCACTGGGGATGGTCGAAGCCCATGTGGCAGGTCTGGCAAGCCTCGGGTTCGGCGGCCTCGGCCTTGGAGAAGGCGTGACGGGTATGGCAGTTCTGGCAATCCATGCCGTACTTGTAATATTGGCGGTTCTCGCTCTTGCGCGCCTCGGCGTCGGCCAACCCCAGGGTATGACAGCCGCCGCAACCCTTCTGCCCGGCCATGAAGGCCTTCGGTTGCTGATGGGAGCGGGGCATGGCATCGAGGGCGACCTGCCCCAAGGCGTGCTTGCCGTCCAGATACTGGGCAGCCTGTTCAGGATGACACTGGCGGCAGGTGGCGATGGTCGGCAGCTGCGCCTTGTCCGCATCCGCCGCGCTGGTGTGCTCGCTACCGTGGCAGATGTCGCAGGTGAGGGTTTCGGCCATCTTGCCCCGGTTAAAATCCTTGACCATGACCGGTGAAATCTTCGCGTGGCAGTTCTCGCACTCGGAGGGAACAGCCGAAGCCGGTGCCGGCGCCAGCAACAGACAGAACAGCACGCCACTCAAAACCACGTTTAACCATTGAAATATCCGCATCTCTCTCCTCCTTGACCCAAGTGAACGTCGCCAGCAGGCGCCATGCCGGGTGGCGACTCTTGAAGTATTAATCGAAGCCAACGAAAGTCAATAGATGAGGATGGAGGATGGGGGGGCGGACCTTCAATTTTCGGCGTATGGCTTGCGGGGGCTGACGCCGTCCTCGACGCACATCTCGAGGAAGACCTTGAGGGGGCAGAAACCTTTTCTTTTGAGGATTTCGGCCATTTTCGCCGAAATGAAACAGCCGGACAGTTCCTCGTCTCAGTTCGAGGCCGACGTGGCGGTCAGTTTAACCCCGAGAGCCTTGCAAACGCGCTGAATGGTATCGAAGCGCGGGTGGCTGTTGGGGCGCAGCGCCTTATACAGGGCTTCACGCTTGATGCCGCTGGCCCTGGCGATTTCCGACATACCCCGCGCCTTGGCGATATGTCCCAGCGCCGCCGCCAGTTCACCGGCATCGCCGTCTTCCAGAACCTGTCGCAAATATTCGGCAACATCATCATCGCTTACGAGGTACTGCGCCATATCGAATTCCGGCAACTCGCCGACCTTAACTTTTTTCCCCATGGTCACCTACTCCTTAAGTGTTGCCGCCAGAATCTTGGCTGCCGCGATATCCTCGATCTGACTGTTTTTGTTGCCGCCGCCCAACATGACGATCAAGAACTCTCCCTGCTGAACGTAATACATGCGCCAGCCGGGGCCAAAAAATTCGCGCATCTCAAAGACACCATCGCCGACCGAAGCGACATCTCCCAAAAGCCCCCGTTGCGCCTTTTCAAGACGACGCAACAAGCGAATCCGCGTGGGACGGTCGCGCAGACGGTCAATCCAGTCGTCAAATTCGGGCAAGCGCTTGATGATGTACATGATGAAATCGTAATCGAACGATTACGGATTGTCTAGTCGTTAAACGAGTTCGATTTATACTTCTCGATCTTTGACGGACTTTTCCGCATCCAAAACGTGTCAAAGAAAGACCTGACCCCGACGACTTTCCCCATGCCATCCGGCCAACGCGTAAACCCGCCGGGCCATGCGCTCCAACTGGGAGACCTCCTCAGAACCGCCGCGTTTGAGGTTGAAACGCACCGCCCGCACTCCCGACCGGTCCAATTCAAGAATGCGCTCGTCGCTCACCGTCGCCGGCAGCTGGGTCACCCCGACGAAGGTCGGCCCCAGTTCCCGGAGAGCGGCACAGAGATAGTCCTGATCGAAACCCTGAAACGATCCCGAAACAACGGCGCCGCCCGCCAAGGGATAGCCGGCGAGCCGGTCGAGGTAATCCCGGCAGGTAAAGGGCTCGGGGAGATAGCCCTGATTGGGGATCAGCGGAAAACGTGGGTCGATGATATGCAGATGGGCGTCGAAGATCTTGCTTTTGATTTCCACGGCTTGCACTCCCCTGTCCGGCATGACAGGCGGTTGGCGCGCTCCTGCCGTCACCCTGGATTATGTCGCGTTCATTCAGGCCGCCTGGGTAAGTTTTTCGACGTTCAAAGGCTTCCCCGTCTGTTCGACCTGCCACAGGTCATGAGAGGCTGGTTGACATCGAGGCAAGCCGAAGGTAATACTTCAAACTACCAGGTAGCCCTTTTTTCGAGGTGCGTATGACGACGCAAGTGAAACCCATGGCCATCAAACTGTCCGCGAGCGAACGGGAACGTCTCGGAAAACTGGCGGAAGCGAAAAAACGAACCGCCCATTGGCTGGCCAAGGAAGCCATCGATCAGTACCTTGAACGGGAGGAAGCGGCGGAGCGCTTCCGCCGCGAAACCCTGGAACGCTGGGAGGAGTTCTGTCAGACGGGCCGGAGCGTTCCCCATGATGCCGTCATGGAATGGCTTGAATCCTGGGGCGGCGAAAATGAGGCCGAGGGGCCGAAATGCGGATAGTCTGGCTGCCGGCGGCGGTTGCCGACCTCCAACGCCTGCGGGAGTTCATCCTCCCTCACAATCGCGAGGCCGCGCAACGGGCGGTCAAGGTCATCAAGGCGGCGGTGGCGATGATCGAAACCAGTCCGCGTATCGGCAAATCAGCGGAAGATCTGCCCGACTACCAGGATCTGCCCATCCCTTTCGGCGCCGCCGGCTATCTGCTGCGCTACCGAATCTATCAGGGCGCGATCTACATCGTTGCGATCCGGCATGGCAAGGAGGTTGGATATAGCGGGGGGAGGGATTAAGGGGTGCGGCAGGGTTAAGGGTGCCTGACTCCGGCAACTTTCCCACTGACAGACCAAGCCGTAGGATGCGGTGAACAAAAGTGAACCCCATCAGCCCGTCAAAAGTCCAAATGCCAAACCCGACCCTGGGGGTTGCGGGTCTGCGGATCAGGGATTAACCAAAGAAGCCTGATATTAAAACACCATAAGCCGCTGTGAGAAAACCGGCTATTTCCATTTTCATACCACCAAGCACTGCACTCTTAAGGGTTGTCTTGACTCCATCAACTTCTCTCTTAAATGATTTTTTTGTCTGATTTAGCTCTTTTTCTACTTCATTAATTCTTTTTGCTAACGAATTCCTGATACGGTTAAACTTTTCTTCAAGTTCAACTGAACGTTTCAGAAGGTAGTCTACCTTTTCTTCGACGGTGTTAAACTGTAGCTGGTCTTGAAGAGGGGCTTCTTTAACCTCTAAACTAAGGTTTTGTGTTGTGGTTATAATAGTGCCCCTTGGACGACCAGTGGGCTTCCTTTCCCACCAGTCTTTGACTACTTCTTTAACTATTATACAAAAATTTTTTCCTTCCAAAAGCCCGAGGTTTTGAGCGATGCCCCATAAGACGACTGAAGCACCGGCAATTTGCAGAATACTTCCAAGGGCGGTATTGAACTTTCGAATGTCCGATATGAAGAGAAGAACAGAGATGTGAAAAATTAAAATAATGAACGGCACATAAAAAGGCCATGGTTCTATTGCCCATGAAAACTTTTCAAGCCTAAGGGTACGCGTGAAATTATCTTTAAAAATCTTCTTTTGTCGTAGAAAATTGTTGGCCTTAAGTCTAAAATCCATCGTCACTTGCTTGACCTCGACCTAAAATGCTTCATTGTAGTAACACGGAGGTCTGAAAATACATCTATTAATCACATCTTCCAATCATCATGATCTTGCGATATTTCCAAATCCATACTGTCCCTATCTTGGCCGTGCTGTTTTCTTTCCTCATCTCTCACCCAATAAGTTCCTAAAACAGACAGGCCTATACCAACTAATATTTTAAGAATTCCTCCCACTTGGGCATTTTGCACAGCAACTTTATAAGTCCTTTGACTTGGTTGTCCGAAAGATCTTGTAAAACCACCAACTACTTGATCCAGAGCTTGAATATCTGCATACTGTTGTAGTCCATTAAGAACACCCATAACCCCCAGAACTATCAGAATAATTCCCCAAACGGTCTTTAGTTTCATAGCCGCTCCCTTCGAGAAAAATTTATAAACTCTCTATATAATCTTTTATGGCCAGCCGTCAACAATAGGAGTGGCAAGCCGTCCACAGTACAGGAGTTCGGGGTTACTTACTCAACTTTCGCAGGCACGCACAGCAAATAAATATCTGAAATAATTAAACAAAAGCGCCATCAACTGTAATAGAATGGGTTGTCGCCAAACAACCAATCTACCCTCAGGAGATGACGCTTTGGATCAGAGTGTAGCAGAGACTGTTTCATGTCAGAACCAAATTAATTCGTTTTTTGACCATCAGCGTGTCGCTTTACTCTT